>NZ_HF991005.1:27856-33144 GCF_000432295.1 Bacteroides sp. CAG:189 | reverse complement strand
AGTTAAATCAAAGTGTTGCGGAATTAAGGTATACCTTTACTCTGTAAAAAAGGTATATTTTTATATGCATTGATTATCAATGCATTATTTCGGATTGTTGGATTCTCCGATACTGACTTCATTAACAGGCCGGTTTGTCGTTATGTACCTGCTGTTTTCCGGTAATCTCCCGGTGACATTCCTTCATACCGTTTGAAATAACGTCCTAAATAGGATTGGTCGGGAAAACCCAGACGATCGGCTATTTCCTGCATACTTAATTCGGTGGATTGCAGTAAGACTTTTATTTCAAGGATCACATGTTGATCGATGATCTGCTTGGCCGAGGCACCATTGGTAATACTGCGGCAGATTCCGGTGAGGTACTTGGTGGAGATACAGAGGCGATCGGCATAAAAAGATACCTCACGCTCCGTGAGACAGTTTTCATGAATGAGTGCGATGAACTTTTTGAAAAGTTCGTCCTGGCGGTTGTGACCTTCCATATCGTCGCGGGTAAAGAAACGATGAACTTTGTCATACACATCGAGCAGAAAGCTTTGCAGGTGATTGCGGGCTATCTGATAGCGGAAGTTATGGTCTTTATCGGCATAAAGGGAGATAGTGGCTTCCAGTAACCGGTTGATATTAGCTGTAAATTCATCGGGCAGTGTGAAGCAAGGTTTCTCTTTCAGAAAATGAAAAAAAGAGGGTTCGAGACGCAGACAAGCTTCACGAAACATATCACTGTGGGCTGCGAAATAAGAAACACGAAAATCGTTACTTTGTCCGGCAAGACTGATGACTGTGCCGGGGAGAAGAATCATTTGGGTATTTCGTATTATTTCATGTCGTTCAAGATCGATAAGTACCTGTCCCCAACCACTGTGGCAGAAAATAATAATCATACAGTCGAGTTTATACAGCCGACGGTGAAAAACTGCCAGATTGCTTGTGCCGGCTACGAACGGGCGTTCCCTTGAAAGGATGAGAGGGTTTTTATATTCCATAAGTAGTTCTTTATTTCACCTGCAAAAGTAGAGTTTTTTAGGGAATTTACGCTAATTTGTTCCAAAAATGAACAAAACTGTAAACAGTATGAAAAGTTTTCATCCGAAGAAAGCCGTTACCTTTGCCACGATCAAAAAAAGTAGAAAAATGGAGAATAGGAAATATAATTCAAGAAGGTTTGTCCTTGTATTTGCAGCATTGCTGTCGGCATTCGGCCCGTTTATGACCGATTTGTATCTGCCGGCTTTTCCGGAATTGATGGAATATTTCGATACGACTACTTCCCTGATACAACTCAGTTTGACTTTTGGCGTGATCGGTTTGGCTGCCGGGCAGCTGGTTATCGGTCCGTTGAGTGATAAGTACGGGCGTCGTCGTCCGTTGATTTTATCTTTGACGGTGTTTGTAGTATCCACGCTTATTTGCTTATTATGCCGGGACGTGATTACATTTATCTGTTTCCGTCTTTTGCAGGGTATTGCTGCTGCCGGAGGAGTAGTGATTTCCCGTTCGATAGCTGTCGATCTATATGAAGGAAAAGAATTCACTCGTTTTTTTGCCATGCTGAGTGCTGTGCAGGGGTTGGCACCGATTGTAGCTCCTATTGCCGGTGGATTATTGTTAGGGATAACAGACTGGAGGGGTATTTTTGCAGTACTTCTTTTAATTGGTGTGGCGATCTTGGCGGCTGCTTTCCGTTTTCGCGAGTCGTTGCCCGAAGAACGCAGGCAAACAGGGAGTGTACTGGCCACTTTTGCAAATTTTCGTTCGGTGTTGGGTAATAAGCATTTTGTGTGCTACATGCTGATACAGTCGTTTGCAATGGGAGTATTGTTTGCATATATTTCCTCATCCCCGTTTATTTTTCAGACAGAATACGGGTTAACCCCGGTGATGTACAGCGTTTGTTTTGCTTTCAACGGATTGGCGATTATGACGGGAAATTTGATAGTTCCGAGATTTGGAAGCGAAGAACGGGCATTGGGTATAGGAGCCTGTTGTCTGCTGATAGCTTCGCTTGTATTGGCCGTTTGCCTGATGGGCGGCTGGTCCGTGGTTGCGATAGAAATAGGATTTTTGGTATTGCTTTTTTGTGTGGGCATGGTGCTGCCCACCTCTACCTCGCTGGCATTGGCATTGGAAAGAAAGAATTCGGGGAATGCTTCGGCGATGTTGGGATTCTTTCAATTTACTTTCGCCGGTTTGGTAGCTCCGTTAGTGGGACTGGGCGAGGTTTCAGTTGCTACAAGTTGGGTAATTGTCATAGCCAGTTGTGCAACGTGCGGATTGGTAGGGCTTTTATTAATGGCGACTTCTCATACTTTTTTTCAGAACACATCATATAAATAGTTTTTTTTAATAGTTAGAACATGAAGAATCAGGTAAACAGATTGTTGCAAACGGCATTGGCCGTTTGCTGTTTGGTAGTGGCAAGTTGCCAGCAGGCACCTCCCGCTCAGGTAGAGGCAGAATACGAAGTAATGACCATCGCTCCGGCGGACAGAACGCTGACAAGTGTTTATTCTGCCACCATTCGTGGACGGCAAGATATTGAGATCTATCCGCAGGTATCCGGTTTTCTTACGAAGGTGTGTGTCACCGAAGGAGAACACGTACGTCAGGGGCAGACTCTTTTTATCATTGACCAAGTGGCTTACGAAGCTGCTTTGCAGACAGCCCAAGCCAATGTGAAGGCTGCTGAGGCCTCACTTGCTACGGCACAGTTGACTTATGACAGCAAACAGGAACTTTTCCGCCAGAATGTGGTTTCGGAATTCGATCTTAGTACGGCGCATAATTCATTGCTGACAGCTAAAGCCCAATTGGCGCAGATGAAAGCACAGGAGGTAAGTGCCCGTAACAATTTGTCATATACAGTTGTGAAAAGCCCGTCGAACGGGGTAGTGGGCACGTTGCCTTACCGGGTAGGGGCTTTGGTAAGTGCCAGCCTTCCGGAACCTTTGACTACCGTTTCGGATAATTCCGACATGTACGTGTATTTCTCTATGACGGAAAATCAATTGCTCAATCTTATCCGGCGTTACGGTTCCAAAGAGGAAGCGTTGAAGCAGATGCCCGAAATCGATCTGATGTTGAATGACAATTCGGCTTATTCGCAAAAGGGGAAAATCGAAACGATCAGTGGTGTGATAGACCGTTCGACAGGAACTGTGAGTCTGCGTGCCGTATTCCCCAATAAGGAGGGATTATTGCATAGCGGTGGTGCAGGTAATGTGGTTATCCCTGTTCAGAAAAACGGTGCGGTGGTCATTCCGCAGGCAGCGACATTCGAAATACAGGACAAAGTTTATGTCTATGAAGTGGTAGACGGCAAAGCACAGTCAACTCCTGTACAGGTAACCCGTGTGAACGGTGGTAAAGAATTTATTGTTGATGAGGGGCTTACAGCCGGTGAAGTCATTGTGACCGAAGGAGTGGGATTGCTCCGTGAAGGGACACCGATCAAGGCAAAGAATAATAATAAATAATGCGCTGATTTGCCAATATGCCAATGTGCCAATTAATGAATTAAGAGTGAAAGAATTAATAATGAATCGATGTGATGGCAATGGGATAATGTGGTAATTGGATAATGTGCTAAATAATAATTTAGATAGAACGATTATATGAATTTAAGAACTTTTATTGAGCGGCCGGTACTATCCGCCGTCATCTCCATAACGATTGTCGTTGTCGGCATCATCGGATTGTTCTCCTTGCCCGTAGAACAATATCCGGATATTGCGCCGCCAACTATTATGGTCTCCACCAGCTATTTCGGAGCCAGTGCAGAGACTTTGCAGAAAAGTGTGATTGCTCCGTTGGAAGAGGCCATCAACGGTGTGGAAGACATGACTTATATGACCTCTTCTGCTACGAATGCGGGATCGGTTACCATTACGGTCTATTTTAAACAGGGTACTGATCCCGACATGGCAGCGGTGAATGTGCAGAACCGTGTTTCTAAGGCCACCGGGCAGCTTCCGGCAGAAGTGACTCAGGTGGGTGTTACCACCAGCAAGCGTCAGACGAGTATTCTTCAGATGTTCTCTCTGCATAGCCCGGACGACTCTTACGATGAGGCATTTCTTGCCAACTATATCAGTATTAACCTGAAACCGGAGATTCTCCGTATCAGTGGTGTGGGTGATATGATGATTATGGGTGGTGACTATAGTTTGCGTATCTGGATGAAACCGGATGTGATGGCACAGTATAAACTGATTCCTTCGGATGTCACTGCCGTGTTGGCCGAGCAGAACATCGAATCGGCTACCGGTTCGTTCGGTGAGAATTCGGATGAGACTTATCAGTATACCATGAAGTTCAAAGGGCGTAGGGTTACTCCGGAGGAATTCGGTGAAATCGTAATCCGTTCTACAGACAATGGTGAAGTACTGAAACTGAAAGATATTGCCGAAGTGGAACTGGGACAGGAAAGTTATGCCTACAAGGGTACCACGGACGGACACAATGGTGTGTCCTGTATGGTTTTCCAGACGGCCGGCTCCAATGCGACGGAGGTGAACAACAATATTGATAAATTTTTGGAAGAGGCACGGAAGGATTTGCCGAAAGGGGTAGAGCTGACGCAGCTGATGTCATCTAATGACTTCCTTTATGCATCTATTCATGAAGTGGTTAAGACACTGATCGAGGCCATTATTTTGGTTATTCTGGTGGTATATGTGTTCTTGCAGGATATCCGTTCTACACTTATTCCGTTGGTAGGAATCGTTGTATCGCTTATCGGTACGTTTGCTTTCATGGCATTGGCCGGTTTCAGTATCAACCTGATAACCTTGTTTGCTCTTGTTTTGGTGATCGGTACGGTGGTGGATGACGCCATTGTCGTCGTCGAGGCCGTGCAGGCGCGATTCGATGTAGGCTACAAATCTTCTTATATGGCCAGTATCGATGCCATGAAGGGAATTAGCAATGCAGTTATCACCTCTTCACTGGTGTTTATGGCGGTATTTATTCCGGTATCGTTTATGA
Organism: Bacteroides sp. CAG:189; assembly: GCF_000432295.1. NCBI lineage: Bacteria > Pseudomonadati > Bacteroidota > Bacteroidia > Bacteroidales > Bacteroidaceae > Bacteroides > Bacteroides sp. CAG:189. Next base: position 28,155 of record NZ_HF991005.1, on the reverse strand, counting down.
GTGGTACTTCCGGAACTTTCTATACCCAGTTCGGATTGACAATGGCGGTGGCCGTAGGTATCTCGGCTGTGAACGCCCTGACATTGAGCCCGGCACTTTGTGCATTATTGCTCAAACCTTATATTAATGAAGACGGAACACAGAAGAATAACTTTGCCGCCCGTTTCCGTAAGGCGTTCAATGCTGCTTTTAACGTGGTGGTAGAGAAATATAAGAATATTGTATTGTTCTTTATCAAACGCAGATGGCTGACATGGTCATTGCTGGTTTGTTCCATTATTCTGCTGGCATTCCTGATG
>NZ_HF991005.1:24715-27730 GCF_000432295.1 Bacteroides sp. CAG:189 | reverse complement strand
AACCGATGATGTGATTACACGCATCGAAAAGCGTTTGGAAGCAATTCCGCAGGTGAAACATGTACAGAAGGTGGCCGGCTACGGATTATTGTCCGGGCAGGGTAGTTCGTTCGGTATGTTGATCTTGAAACTGAAATCTTGGGACGAACGTCCGGGGAAGGAGGATAACGTACAAGCGGTTATCGAGCAAGTCTATGGAAGTACGATGGATATTAAGGATGCTACCGTATTTGCCATTTCTCCGGGTATGATTCCGGGATACGGTATGGGTAATGCCTTGGAAATGCATGTGCAAGATAAACAGGGAGGTGATGTGACTACTTTCTTCCAGACTACACAGCAATATTTAGGTGCTTTGAACCAGCGTCCGGAGATTGCTATGGCTTACTCCACATTTGATGTGCGCTATCCGCAGTGGATGGTAGAGGTAGATCCTTCCAAGTGTAAACGTGCAGGCATCACTGCCGATCAGGTACTCAGTACTTTATCAGGATATTACGGCGGACAATATGTATCCAACTTCAATCGTTTCTCGAAGGTTTATAAAGTGATGATACAATCCGATCCTAAATATCGTCTGGATGAGGCATCGTTGGACAATACTTTTGTACGCATGTCCAATGGAGAGATGGCACCGCTCAGTCAGTTTGTGACTTTAACCCGTGTGTATGGCGCCGAAACGTTGAGCCGTTTCAATATGTACAATTCTATTGCAGTGAATGCCATGCCGGCCGAGGGATACAGTACGGGTGATGCCATGCGTGCCGTACAGGAGACGGCCGTAACAGCCTTGCCTAAGGGATATGGCTATGACTATGGAGGTATTACCCGTGAGGAAAATCAGCAGAGCGGTACTACAATTATCATCTTTGCCATTTGCTTCCTGATGATTTATCTCATTCTGAGTGCCCTTTATGAGAGTTTCATCATTCCGTTTGCCGTGTTGCTCAGTGTGCCGTGCGGTCTGATGGGTAGTTTCCTTTTTGCCCGTATATTCGGACTGGAGAACAATATCTATTTGCAGACAGGGCTTATCATGTTGATCGGTTTGCTTGCCAAAACCGCTATCTTGCTGACAGAGTATGCAGCCGAACGTCGTAAGGCCGGTATGGGGCTGATCGCTTCTGCCGTGAGTGCAGCCAAAGCCCGTTTCCGTCCTATTTTGATGACAGTGTTGACAATGATATTCGGTCTTTTCCCTCTGGTGGTAGCCAGTGGAGTAGGAGCCAACGGTAACCGTTCATTGGGAACCGGTGTCGTAGGCGGTATGTTTGTCGGTACGTTGGCATTGCTTTTCATTGTACCTTCGCTCTTCATTGCTTTCCAATGGCTTCAGGAAAAGCTACATCCCGTGCAGGCCGAACCGTCTCAGGATTGGCAGATTGCAGAAGAAAAGCAGGAAAGTGACCGGGAGAAAAGGGAAGCCGGAAAAGAATAATAAATAGAGCTAATTATGAAGATACGAAATATGAGAAAACAAATTTTATTGTTTGTAGCCGTTGCTTTTACATTGAGCAGTTGCGGCATCTATTCCAAATATAAACCTGTTTCGGAAGTACCGGACGGACTGTATGGCAGCACTGATGAGAGTGCTGCCCAGACAGCCGATACTGCCAACTTTGGCAATCTGGCGTGGCGGGAAGTTTTTTCCGATCCTTTTTTGCAGACATTGATTGATTCGGCGTTGGTTCGTAATACCGATTTGCAGACAGCCCAATTGCGGGTGAAAGAAGCGGAAGCGGCCTTGATGACTTCCAAACTCTCTTATCTGCCGTCTCTGTTTTTGGCGCCGGAAGGTTCTATCAGTAGTTTTGACGGCGCAAAGGCTACCAAGACTTATTCGTTGCCTGCTACTGCTTCATGGGAGATCGATCTCTTCGGACGTCTGACCAATGCCAAACGGGGTGCGAAAGCTGCGCTTCTGCAAAGCCGGGAATATGAACAGGCGGTACAGACACAATTGGTGGCATCGGTGGCAAACGCGTATTACACGTTGTTGATGCTCGATGCCCAATATGAAATTGCAACAGCTACCGAAAAAGCCTGGAAGGAGAGTGTGGCTGCCACCCGTGCCATGAAAGCTGCCGGCATGGTGACAGAAGCCGGACTGGCACAAACCGAGGCTACCTATTACAATATATGTACTACCGTGCTCGATTTGAAAGAGCAAATCAACCAGACGCAAAATAGCTTGTCATTGATTCTGGCCGAGGTCCCCCATGATATTCAGCGTGGTAAACTTGCCGGACAGCAGTTACCGGAGACTTTTGCTACGGGAATTCCTTTGCAGATGTTATCCAACCGGCCCGATGTGCGGAGTGCCGAACTTTCACTGGCACAGGCCTTTTATTCTACGAATGCCGCCCGTTCGGCTTTCTATCCTTCCATTACATTGGGTGGTAGTGCAGGCTGGACCAACAGTGCCGGTTCGATGATTGTGAATCCGGGCAAACTGCTGGCTTCGGTATTCGGATCGTTGACGCAACCCTTGTTTAACAAGGGAGCTAATATCGCCCAACTGAAGATAGCGAAAGCACAGCAGGAAGAAGCGAGTTTAGCTTTCCAGCAAACATTGCTTGCTGCCGGAAGCGAAGTGAATGATGCTTTGACGCAGGTACAAACTGCACGCAGCAAATCCATTTACTTCGACAAGCAGGTAGCTTCATTGGAAAATGCCGCCCGCAGTACCCGCTTGCTGATGCAGCACGGCAACACTACCTATCTGGAGGTCTTGACTGCCCAGCAGACATTACTCAATGCGCAACTCTCTCAGGTAGCCAACCGGTTTACCGAAATTCAAGGAGTTATCACCCTATATCAAGCACTTGGTGGCGGGCGAATGTAAAACAGGCAGAGAGGAGGTATTATGATGAAAGCCGAAACAACCCGTCGGCTTGTTGTTGATCATACGAAGCGAGAGATGATTCGTCAAGGTATCAGCCGTTTGACAATGGATATCATTGCTCAAGGGTTAGGGATGTCGAAACGAACACTTTACCAACTCTTTCCCAGCAA
>NZ_HF991005.1:12514-24703 GCF_000432295.1 Bacteroides sp. CAG:189 | reverse complement strand
CTCTTTCCCAGCAAGGTCTGTCTTGTACAGATTTGTCTGGCAGACATTGTTGGGGAAAAAAAACGGACTCTGTTGGCTCGGGCAGATAATGACCGGTCGTGTGTGAAAACGCTGTTCGATATTGTTGGCGGGTATGTCGATCTGATGTATTCTATGGGAAGTGTACTGCTGGCCGATTTGGCACAGGAGACGGATTACCAATCGTTCTCGAAACGGGAAGAATATTTCTGGTTGCAGCAATTTGCAGATGTATTAAATCGTTGTAAAGCCTGTGGATATCTACTTCCCGATGTCGATCCCGATCGCTTTGCGAATGATTTACTTGTCCTTCTTTATGAGAATAGGTTACGTGGTGCACGTTATACTACACAATGGTTGTTTTGTCAAGCGTTGTTGCGTGGTATATTCCAGACGAATGCTATTCCTTTGATTGATGAATATATGGAAGAACATGATCTTGCAGCACATGCCTGATCTCTTCAATATTTTAAAAAAGATGCAGCAACTTGATGCAAAGATGCTGCGTCTTTTTTTTATAGATTTTATTTCCTGAAATCAATAATGAATAAAACGCGCAGCCAATTGTCGCATTAATAAGACAGCGCAGCCAATTGGCACATTGGCATATTGCCGCATTGGCACATTATTTATCCGTTTTCAGTTCTTTCAGTACACTGCATGTCAACGGTATGGCCAGCAGGAAAGAAAGTAAGTCTACCATTGCCTGGCACATTTCCACTCCTTGCAGTCCGAAGAAGCGGGGCAACAGAAAGATAAGCGGAATGAAGAACAGTCCCTGACGTGCCGAAGAGAGTAGTGTGGCACGTACCGGTTTGCGGATAGTCTGTAGCATCATGTTACTCATAATGATCCATGAACCGAGAGGTAAGGTAATAAATTGCCATTTCAATGCTGCCGATCCTATGGAGACAACTTCTGAATCTCCTTTCCGGAAAAGTTCTATCACATCCGGTGCAAAGGCAATTCCTGTGATTGTGACGGTCAGCAGAAAAACAAATCCTACTTTTACACAAAACCAGAATCCTTCCCGTACGCGACTGTTCAGTCCTGCTCCGTAATTGAATCCGCACACGGGCTGGAATCCTTGTCCGAATCCGATAAGGAAAGAGTTGATGAACATACAGACCCGCGTGACGATAGACATCCCGGCAATGGCGGCATCTCCGAAATTACCGGCCGCCACATTCAGCAAGATGGTAGATCCCGATGCCAGTCCTTGACGAAAGAGAGATGGAGTTCCTCCATCGATAATCTCTTTGAAAAATCTCCAGGTAGGGGTGAAATGCTTGTATCGGATGATGATATTATTTCCCCGGCGTGCCATATACAGTAGTAGTGAGAAACTGCACATCTGGCTGATGATGGTAGCTAATGCCGCTCCCGATATCCCCATTCCGAAAGTGAAAATCAGTAACGGATCCAACACGATGTTCACTACCGCACCGGTGACGATACCCACCATGGCATAGGCGGCATTTCCTTGAAAACGCATCTGATTGTTCAGCACCAGCGAAGCCGTCATGAAAGGTGCGCCGATCAGGATAATGCCTAAATATTTTTCTGTGTAAGGCAGGATGGTAGGGGTAGACCCCAATGCGACGGAGAGTGGCGTTAACAGCAACAAGCCGACAACGGCAATGACTACTCCCATGAACAGGGCAAAGAAAAATCCTGTAGCCGCCATTTTTTCCGCATTATCCGTTTCTTGTGCTCCCAACTTTCGTGAGATGTAGTTTCCCGATCCGTGTCCGAAGAAAAATCCCACAGCCTGAATGATAGACATGACGGAGAACACGATGCCTACTGCTGCTGTCGACTGTGTGTTGATCTTCCCGACGAAATAAGTGTCTGCTATATTATAAAAGGAGGTGACCAGCATACTGATAATTGTCGGTACGGCCAGTCTACCGATTAATCCCGGAATGGGAGCGGTAGTCATCTGTGTAAAATTATCTTTCTTCATCGTTGTAAGGCGGCACTTCCGTGTCTTTATCGCTTTGTAAGTTCGTACAAAGATACGCATCCCTGCGGATATACGGGTGGCATTAGACGATCAGATTACGGTCTACTTCATCAAAATTACGAATAATTAGATAATCTGCCCAGTCGGAATAATCGTCATTATTCGAGTTAACAGCGATGATACATCCTGCGTTCGCATTTTTGGCAGCCTGTAGTCCGGCAACAGCATCCTCAAAGACTATTACCTCATCCGGTTGTCTTCCGATCACCGACATGGCAATCCGGTAGATTTGCGGATCGGGTTTTCCTTTTATCTGTCCGTTGTTGTACACTATCCTGTCGTAATCGAACCATTTGCCTATTCCCAAATGCTCGAAGTAGAAGTCCACATTCTCTTTGTCGGAAGCGGTGGCAATGGTGAACGGAACCTTTCTTTCTTGAAGGAAATCAAGAAAGACCGGAGCACCCGGTGCCAGCTTCATTTCGGTTTCCAGACATAATTGCCGGTATAAAGTCTCTTTTTCATCAACGAGCGCACGTATCTCTTCTGCCGGATGTTCGCGTTGGAAAAGACTGTTGAAAATATCCCTGTTATTCTTTCCGTGAAAGGTGGCGAAGAACTCATGATCGGACAAATGCATGCCCCGTTTTTCCAGAAACATGTTCCAAGCTTTATTGTGTAAGGGAGTATCCCAGAACAATGTACCGTTAAAGTCGAATATCACACCAGAGTATTTCATAACAGAATGGTTAGATGGATTTGGATTTATATATGCAAAGGTGGAAAAAGAAAGGTAGATGGGCAATGATATAAATCAAGAAATGAGGTTTCAATAATTTTTGTTTTCAATTATTGGAATTTTTTGTCGTATATGTTATATGCTTATAACGGTTCTTATTGGCAGGAAGAATTTATTATTTTTCAAATACATAATAGTTGAAAATAACATGTAGTTTACCCGATAAAAACGTTAAAATTCATCTTTTTCTTTTATAATTGATTTTCCAGGACAATATATGTTAAATGATTACACTATTGTAGTTGAGTTGTGTTTTATTTTATTATTTTTATGATAAATTTAAAAAATAGGCAACCATGCTCACGTAGGGATACAAGTTCTCTTCTCTGAGCCTGTAATGAAAATGCTTCGGAGTGAATATAATAAAGTCCGACTATTTGTTTAGTTGACTTTTAATAAACGCCCAAACGGACTTACATAGCCTAAAATAGTCCTTTGACATGCAGATATTTGGAAAATCATCAACTTGATGAAGTTTATCCACATGCATCTGACATTAATCTACATGGAGCGCTTTAACAACCTCTGTAGCGGGTCTTTGTTGCTGCGCGTATGAAAGCTATGGTTTCGAGCTCTTCCCTTAAAAACTCTTCCTTTTTTGTTTTATCCCGAAATGGGATTACGGTATTTGACATGAAGCGGTTATAATGAACCGCAGGCTTGTTTGAATTTTAACCGTCCACTTCTTGTGAACACTTATGAATATGTTTAACAATTTAAATTTAATTATTATGAAACGATGTATTATTTCCGCATGCCTGATAATGGTGTGTTCTTTGGTGTTTGCACAGGTAAAAGTGGGTTCGGATGGTAAGGTAGCTATCGGAACTGATACTGCTGCTCCTTTATCCATATTAAGTGTGAATAGTAAGGGAGAAGCCGATAGCGATATTATTATCGAATCGACCAACTCGATGGCTCTGACGGCAATACACAATCCTACGGAAAGATTAACGGGTTGGGCAAGAGGCTGCAATACCGGTATTGCGTTGTCACCCCATACATTTAATGTGGGAACTTTGGGCTCTGCATATTCTCACTCCGCTTTAAGTAGTGGAAGGGGATTTGGTTTGTTCGGTACAGCAGGCAATTATACATCAGGTTACAACTATGGTGTTTTAGGAATGCTTTATGGAACTAACAATGGTGCAGGCATCTATGGTACTTCTGTTCATAGTGATTATGGTGTGCCGATAAACGGTCGTTATGCAGGTTATTTCCGGGGAAATGTGTATGTGACTGGTAGTATTTATAGTGTTTTGTTGACTCCTGCAACAACTTCGACCAATCTTTCAACTCTATCCGCCCAATCGGAATCGGAAGAAGGCACAATGACGAAGTTGAGCCGGTTGAATACGGTTCAATACAATATGCAGTCTCCTTTCAATACGGCAGTCCCAGCTACTTTTATTGCCACTGATACGGTAGCTCCGGCTGTGCAGCTCTCGGCGGATGAAGCTCAGATTTATTCACGGGTTCATTATGGATTTATTGCCCAAGAATTGAAGAATGAATATCCTAATCTCGTTTATGAAAACGAACAGGGAGATTTAAGTATAAACTATATAGAGATGATTCCTCTCTTGGTACAATCCATTCAGGAGCTGACGGTAGAGATAAACCGGCTGAAATCGAAAAGCCAATCTCCTCTCTCAAGAAGTGTAGATGAGGAAGATGGAGAAGTCGAGGACGGTCTTATGGATAAATTAGAATCCGAATTGTTTCAGAATACTCCCAATCCATTTAGTGATAATACTGTAATTAAATATGTCATTCCGCAAGATGCACAAAATGCTAACTTGCTAATTTATGATATGAATGGCAAACAAATCGAGCAATTTGTTTTAACTCAAAAAGGTATGGGATCTATTGTATTGGAGGGGAGTCATTTGGAAGCCGGAATGTACCTGTATTCTCTGATTGTTGATAGCAAAGTGATTGATGTGAAAAGAATGATCTTAACAAATTAATAGGATAAAAACTATGCCATTGTAATTGTAAAATTGTAATTCATGAATGATAGAATATTATGAATAAGATTATATGTTTATTATTGTTTACATTTTGGGGCATTTTATCGTATTCACAAAATGTAGTGACTGATGGTGTTATCTTCTCAATAGATGGAAAGACTCTGATAAAGTATCCTACAGACAAGTTCTATAAAGAATATATAATACCTGAAGGTACGGAAATCATAGATAGAAAAGCATTTGTAGGAGCTCAAATAGGGAAAGTGACATTGCCAACTACATTAACTCATATAAACGATTCTGCGTTTTATAATGGTCCATCTGATTTCATTCTTACAGGGAAATTCCCCATTATTGGAAATCGTGTTTGGCCCAATGATAGGCGTTTTGAAGTTACTGAGAGCAATCCTTATTGTCGAGTATCGGACGATGGTTTTGTTTATTCTAAAGATGGAAAAACTGTACATATAGTTCCTATAGATATACGTGGTTATTTAGAAGATATTGAAATAATTGATAGATATGCTTTTCAAGATTGTTACTTCCGTTATGGATATATGAAGATGGCGATGGAAAAGTTATCAAATTGAATATTTAATTAGTAATAGAATGTTATGAAAAAAATTACATGTCTTTTATTGTTTACATTTTGGGGTACCTTGTTATATTCCCAGAATATGGTTGTTGATGGGGTCACTTTTTCTGCGGATGGGAAGACGTTGATAAAATATCCGAAAGATAAAGTGGATGAAGAGTATGTGGTTCCGGAAGGGACACAGATAATTGAAACAGAGGCTTTTGATCAAGTAGAATTGTTGTCACATATTATTTTACCTTTTTCTTTAAAGGAGATAAGAAACAATGCTTTTTTTAAATGTTTTGTTTTAAAGGCTGTGACTTGGAGTAATTTTCCCTCGATTGTGGGTAGGGATATTTTTTACGAATCTCCAATACGGGAATTTTATGTGTCAGATGGTGCTGATTGTGTAGTGGTAAACAATGTTCTTTTTTCTATGGATCAAAAGAAGCTGTTACGTTATCCTCCAAGAAGAGAAAAATCACAAGAAGAATCTGAAAATCCTACATATTTCACAGAATATGTAATTCCGGAAGGTACTGAAGTAATAAATAGATTAGCGTTTGATAGAGTTTTTTTGTATAGTGTAACTTTGCCGTCAACTCTAAAAACAGTAGAGGAAGGTGCTTTTTGGGTAGAACCACGTGTGCCTGTCGGTAGAAATAATCAAGAAACCAATCGTGATAATGATTTTGATTGGGATTTGGAATATCGGGACATGGATGTAGTTGTTTGTAACGCAATTGTACCTCCTGTGCTGATTGGCTATCCATTTGCGAATACATACTGGACAAGATTGTATGTTCCTAAAGAGAGTTTCGATGCTTATTGCTATGCACCGGGCTGGATGAAGTTTAGGGATATAAATCACAAACTCAATCCGGCTTCAGTTAATGACATTTCATTATCTGGCTTGAGAGTTTTTTTAGATGGTGACAACTTGAATATAACGGGTATGCGGAAAATATCAGAAGTAAGATTATATGCATTAAATGGTATTTTATTATTAGAAGAAATCATAAATGATAATTCGTGTAATTTAAAAATAGATAATCTGTCACATGGATTATTACTCTTAGAGGTGGTTTATGAAGATGGAACGAGGGAAAAGATAAAATTCCATAAATAAATTGATTTATGAAAAAGATATTAGTTTGTTTGATAGCTATTGTAGTTGTCATGAATTTGAGTGCACAAGTGGAAGGTACGATACAATGGAGGCCTGAGATAGATTTTACTTATCAGGTAAATGGTGAATATGTAGAAATATCATCTGAAACCGGATATGTTGATGAACCGGGAATGCCTCAGATTCCATATTGTGTGAAAACATTTCTTATACCTGTGAATACTCAGCCAGCAATACAGATAAAGTATGTAAATAGAAAGCTACAAAAAAAGGATATTTTATTATATCCGGTCCAACCGCCAATTCCTATTGGAGAAAGTATCTTATCATGGGTAGAGCCCAATAGTGATATTTATAACTCATCGAATCCTTTTCCAGGAAAGTATGCCGAAATTGTATCAGATAGGATGGATTTTGGTTACCATCTTGTAACGGTGAGATTTTATCCAATTGAGTATATTCCTAAACAGAGGGAACTGTATACTTGTGATATTGCTTATTCTTTAACTTTTTCGATGGCTAAAAAGTTAGCTTCTACTTCAATAATAGAAAAGCAATCGGAATACTTAAGTCAATTAGATGAGGACTATATTCGATCAATTATTGATAATAAGGAGATGTTGTCAGAGATTACTCCGAACATAAAAGCATCTTTCAGAAAAGGGCGTTTGGGCGCAATGGTAAGCGCAGCAGAAAAAAATGCTAATTCAGATGTGGATAATTATCTGCCGGAGTATCTGATTATAACGAATGAAACGTTGAAAGAGAAATTCCGGATATTGGCTGATTGGAAAACTAAAAAAGGGATACCTGCTATTATAGAAACAGTAGAGGAAATTTCTACCACATATACAGGAAGTGATATTCAAGAAAAAATTCGTAACTATTTGGTTGATGTTAAACGTAACTATGGTTCTATGTTCGTATTACTTGGAGGAGATACAAATGTTATACCCGCTCGTGTAAAGAAATCAAGAGATTCAGATAATAAAGATTGGGTTGCAGTTGATTTTTATTATACTTGTGTAGATAATGGAAACTGGAATAAGAATGGGAATAATATATATTATGAAGCTGATAAAATAGATTTTGAAGATAGTAAAGATTGGGGAGTATCATTTAAATTAGGAAGAGCCCCGGTGGAAACATTAGAAGAGGCAGAGATATTTGTCAATAAAGTAATTCATTATGAAAAAGCAGATTTAAATATTGATTATTCATATATAAATAATTCGGTAGCAGCTGACGCCTTTATTTCTAAAAACGAAAATACCGGTTATTTATCTAATGAAAAAAGAAGTGAAATTGCAAGTTTTTATTCTGAGACAAATCTGAATCGTTGGTTGATTTATGATCATTATAACTGTAAAAGTAATATTGCTACTTGTAGTAATAAACATAGTGTATATGAAGATCAGTCCGGTAAAGGAGAAGAATTGAATAAGGTCCATTTTGTAAGCGCTTTACAAAATGGTGGAAATTCGGGTTTAAACCATTTTCACCTTGTTTATCACATGGACCATTCTTCGCCGGAAGGAATGGGAACTTCTTCTAAGGATAAGAATGAATCAATCTCCAATTGGGATGTGGATAATTTGAATAATGGATATTATTATCAAATAGTTATGTCGGGTGGCTGTTCGCCGGCAGACATAACAAAAGATTGCATAGCGGAACATTTTATAAATAATCCTCAAGGTGGAGCTGTTGCATTTATTGGTAATGCCGATACAGGCTGGGCAAATGAACATGTTCATTTAGGCCAATTTTTGTCTGAACTTTATAAAACGTCTGCTAATGCGACCAATAGATATGATTTGTCCATTCTTCATCAGAAGGCACTTGAAAATATTAAATATAAAAATCTTAAATTAGCTAATTGTGCTTTGCATCTTTTAGGTGATCCTGAAATGCAGGTATGGAGTGATGTTCCAAAAACGATGAATGTTACATTAATGCCTGCTTCCTTAACAACGGGTGAGAATATGATAATGGTAAACATAAATGGTTTACCACAAAATGAAACTGCCAGAATTTGCATTCAAAAAAAGGATGAACTGTATATTGTTGATCAATTGGCTAATGGAAGTCATACTATTAATGTATCTGTACAGACATTGGGAGTTGTGAATATAACAGTCACTGCCCATAATTTCAGACCTGTGGAAAGAGATGTTCAAGTATCGCAAAATGGTAGTGAGTCTACTATTGCTGTTGAAGATCTAATTTACAATGATAAAGGAACTGGTGTAAGTATAGGAAATGGTGACGGACAATTGGATGCTGGGGAAACGATTGAATTGACTGTAAAATTGAGAAATACCGGAAACAGCGCATTAAATGGAGTAACAGCATCTTTAATAAGTACATCCGATGATATAGAGATCGTGAATGCTAATGCTACATTTGGGAATATTGCCGGTAATACTGCTGTGAGATCTGTCACTCCGTTCGTTTTCAAAATAAATAAAGATAGTGGTGAACATTTGAGAAATAACTCCAGTGGAATAAACTTGAATCTACAAATATCAGTAAATGGTGAAACTAAAATTCAACCGCTTAAGATAGATAATATTTATGCTCCTAAAATAGAAATAGGGAATCAAAAAATTACTTGGACGAGTAATGGAAACACTACAGTAGAAGCGGGTGAAACTGTGAAGATGAATATTGATTTAATGAATGTAGGACAGGCCGAAGCTACAGGACTGAAAGCTGTACTTATTTCGAATAATTTGCAGGTGTCATGTTCATCTACGCCAATCGTGTATCCTTCTATTGCCTTTTCTGAGACTAAAACAAATACAATTGCTTTTCAGTTCCAGACATCAAGCAGTTATGCGGGGATATTGAGTTTCACATTACAAGTAAGTAATGAGTATGGAAGGACTTGGAACTTTCCAGTAAATCCATTGTCAAGACCCTCTGTGATTAAAACATCGACTCTTGATTTTCAGCCTTATGCTTCTTCTATCAATGTGTATTGGACACCTGTCAAGGAGGTGGCCGGATATAATATATACCGTAGTGACAATGGAGAAAATGGCATTTATCGGAGATTGAATAGATTTCCATTGAAGGCTGCATATTATTTAGATGATAGCCTTGCCGAACGAACATTGTATTATTATAAGGTTGCAGCAATTTCAACAAACGGAAATGAAAGTGAATGGAGTGCGGCTTACCGGACATGGACTTCTTATCCGGTTGTTAGTCCATTCCCCAAAAGATTAGCTACCGGTGTTTATTCATCTGTATCTTGTCCAAATATTGCAGATGTGGATAATGACGGCAAACAAGAGATATTCTGGATCTATGAAGATCGGTATGATACTCATACAAGTTACATAATGGGATTTCGTCCTTCGGGCGAAGAGTTATATGATATCGATGGAAATGTGACCACGGTAAGTGGCTTTGTGAAAACACCAACAATGTTGACAGGGCAAGTGGCTTTTGGAGATTTGTCCGGAAATGGGGAACAAAATATAGTAGCATCTACTTGGGAAGATGATAAAAAATATCAGGAAAAAAGAGCAGTCTATTGTTATTCTCCGTTTGATAGGGATGGGGACCATAAACCTGATTTGTTGTGGGAAAAGCGAATTCCTTATTCAATGTTTCAAAGTCCGGTCATTGCCAATTTGGATGGTAGTGCCGATGGTACAATGGAGGTTATTGTAAAATCGCATCAAACTTCTGATATCTTTATTCTGGATCATGACGGAAATGAAGTGAGACGTTTGAATCCTAACGTTCATGTTACGAATGGAAAAGACCATAATCGTTCAGCTTTAACAGTAGCCGATCTTGATGGTGACGGTCAGATGGAAATAATAGCTTCGTATGATTCTTTAGGAATTTATATTTGGCGGCAGGATGGAACTCCTTTTACGACGAATCCGTTTTGGGGAGCAGGAATTCCCAGATTAGCTTCTGCTCCGGTGGTGTGCGATTTAAATGAAGATGGTAAAAAGGAGATATTGTTTTCTCAACGGCAAATGGCAGAAAGTAAGGTATTTGCTATTAGTTTGGATGGGGATAAAACAGTTGCAGGGTGGGATGGAAGTCAGACAATTCCGTATACAGTCAATGCTGTTGGATCTACTTTAGATCATACTTTATCAGTGGGTGATATAAACAATGACGGGCATTTGGAGGTGGTTATATTGGGGCATGAAACGGTAAAAGCATGGACACATACAGGGAAGCTTATTTTTAGCAAATCGATTAAAGGCTTATTTCCACAAGAAAATTATGCGTCTAATATGAATACTCCAATTTTGGCTGATGTGGATGGAGATGCTGTACCTGATATTGTATTCTGCTGCAACAATTATATTTATGCTTTACATAATGACGGTAGTGATATAATCGGATTTCCGATAATATCGGATGAGAAATTTTTAGATACTCCTTGCGTGGCAGATATTGATAATGATGGTAAAAGCGAGTTAATAGCCGGTAATGAACATGAATTGTATGTCTGGAAAACCGATGGTGTTCCTACGGCCATAGAGTGGGGTGTTAAGCGTGGAAATCCACAGAATACGAATGAATATTTCCCGACTGTTTGCCAGCCGACACTGATAAATTCCAATGAAGTATGGGACGGGGAATCACCCTGCGGAAATGTAGTGTTGCAGTCGGGGCGATTACTTATTCCTGCCGGTAAAACGATGGTGCTGAATAAAACTTTTTCTGTGATCGTCCGTTCCGGTGCTGTGCTTGAAGTAGATGGTGGAAGTATTTTGAATGCAAGGCTTGTCGTGCAAAAAGGCGGCACGGTCATCGTCAAGAACAATGGTTTAATCAAGTTACGAGCAGGCTCCGACTTTGACATGGAAAAAGGGGCTATACTTGATTTCTCTTTTGGAGCAATTGACATACCTTGATAAAAGAACAGAATCAGCAGTAGGATAAATATAATTAAGAGATGAACCACAAACACTATCGGTTCATCTCTTAATTTTTACTTGTCCTGTCTCTTTCCGTGAAATACTTATGCGTTCAGCGCTTGCTCTATATCGGCAATGATATCTTCGGCATTCTCGATGCCTACACTGAAACGGATGAGGTCGGGGCGAACTCCGGCTTCCATCAGTTGCTCGTCTGTCAATTGCCGGTGAGTATGGCTGGCAGGATGCAGCACGCAGGTGCGTGCATCGGCTACATGCGTAACGATGGCAGCTAATTTCAGCGAATCCATGAATTTAATAGATACGTCGCGTCCGCCTTTCAGACCGAAGGAGATGACACCGCAGGAACCGTTCGGAAGGTATTTCTGAGCCAGTTCATAATATTTATTACCCGGAAGGCCGCAATAGTTTACCCATGCCACTCGGTCGTCATTCGACAGGTATTCGGCCACTTTCTGTGCATTACGGCAATGTTGAGGCATGCGAAGGTGAAGTGTCTCCAATCCTAAATTGAGCAGGAAAGCATTTTGCGGGCTTTGTATACTGCCGAGGTCACGCATCAGTTGGGCAGTTGCTTTGGTGATATAGGCCATTTTACCGAATGCCTTGGTATAGGTCAGTCCATGATAAGATTCGTCCGGAGTACACAATCCGGGGAATTTATCGGCATGGGCATTCCAATCGAAATTGCCGCTATCAACAATACAGCCGCCTACACTCGTGGCATGTCCGTCCATGTATTTGGTGGTGGAATGTACCACGATGTCTGCTCCCCATTCAAAAGGACGGCAGTTGATCGGAGTAGGGA
>NZ_HF991005.1:0-12487 GCF_000432295.1 Bacteroides sp. CAG:189 | reverse complement strand
GGGAAAGTATTGTCTACGATCAGAGGTACACCGTGATTGTGAGCTATGCGGGCAAACTTTTCAATGTCGAGCACTTCAAGAGAGGGATTCGAGATGGTTTCGCCGAACAGGGCTTTCGTGTTCGGGCGGAAAGCAGCCGAAATCTCTTCTTCGCTGGCATCAGGACTGATAAAGGTAACATCGATACCGAGCTTTTTCAGCGTTACACCGAAGAGGTTGAATGTGCCGCCATAGATGGCTGAAGAACACACGAAGTGATCGCCTGCCTGACAGATATTGAATATGGCATAGAAATTGGCTGCCTGGCCACTGGATGTCAACATTGCTCCTACACCTCCTTCAAGAGCGGCTATCTTGGCAGCCACTGCATCGTTGGTGGGGTTTTGCAAACGGGTATAGAAATATCCACTGTCTTCAAGGTCGAAAAGACGGGCCATCTGCTCGCTGGTTTCATATTTGAAAGTAGTACTCTGATAAATGGGCAGCACACGGGGCTCACCCTTTTTAGGAGTCCATCCTGCTTGTACACACAGGGTTTCGGGCTTGAATTGTTTTGCCATAATTGTTATTGTAGTTACAGTTTTATTTCTTTAAAAAGTTATATCGATGCAAAAGTAGAGAAAATAATTGGTTTAAAACATTATCTTTGCGAGTGAAATATATAATAATGTACCAATGTGCTAATATGCCAATGTGCCAATTAAGAATGGGGACAATTGAATAATATAGCAATGAAACGGAATATATGGATCATTTGGCGCAGCTGATTGGTGCATTGGTATATTCTTTAATTTGTGCATTTGCCTATTAGTACATTGATTCATTGTCTATTATTTCATTCTTTCAATTGGTACATTAGCACATTGGCACATTATTTAATTGGCACATTGGCATATTAGCATATTGGCATATTAGCATATTGGCACATTATTTAATTGGCACATTATTTTATTATGAATAAATATTGTATTCTTCTGTTTTTCTGCTTTTTGTTTTCTGTATCTGCTTTGTGGGGGCAGCAGAAGGCGACTCCGAAACCCGGTGAAGGTATTTCTACTTTCCTGTTGCGGCACAATCGTGCACCGAAGAAGTATTATGACGATTTTATCAAATTGAATGAGGCTAAATTAGGAAAGGGGCAGACATTAAAGTTGGGAGTGACTTATTTGATTCCTCCTGTGAAAAAAAAGGTTCCGGCTTCTGTAACGACTGCCGGAAGCGCTGCCAAGAAAGAAAATACAGGAAAAAAACAACCGCCCCGGAAGACGGAAAGAAATGAGCCGCTTTTTGGAAAACTTCTGGCAAATGTGAAGGTGACTTCCAACCGGCTGGCAGGGGCGTGCTTTTATGTAGTCAGTGGGCATGGCGGCCCCGATCCTGGAGCTATCGGAAGAGTGGGAAAGCACGAACTGCATGAAGATGAATATGCCTATGATATTGCTTTGAGATTGGCACGTAACCTGATGCAGGAAGGGGCGGAAGTACATATCATCATTCAGGATGCAAAGGATGGTATTCGTGATGATGCCTATCTGTCGAACAGTAAGCGTGAAACCTGTATGGGTGCTCCCATTCCCTTGAATCAGGTACAGCGTCTTCAGCAACGTTGTGATAAGATCAATGCTCTGTATCGTAATGACCGGAAAAAGTATAAATATTGCCGTGCCATTTTTATCCATGTCGATAGTCGCAGCAAGGGCAAGCAGACCGATGTGTTTTTTTATCATTCCAACCGCAGGGCGGAAAGTAAGAAACTGGCAAACAGGATGAAAGACACTTTTGAGTCAAAGTATGGCAAGCACCAGCCCAATCGTGGTTTTACGGGTACGGTGAGCGGACGGAATCTGTATGTATTGACACGTGCTATCCCTGTATCTGTGTTTGTGGAACTGGGAAATATTCAAAATTCACTCGATCAAAAAAGACTGGTGATACCTTCTAACCGACAGGCACTTGCGAATTGGTTGATGGAGGGTTTTCTGAAAGATTATAAAGGGATGTGAATATAACAAGAACGGATAACCGTACTGTGAGAATAAGTTCTATATTTGTCCGGAAATGCAAAGTAAGAACCTAAAAACTCACCTTACATGAATCAACTCTCTTTTGTCGATGCGTATCGGACTTTCCCTTACATCCTTACCGAAGGAGCTATTGTAGAGCGTTTACGCCATGAATTTCATATCCCTTTGGACGAACATCTTGTTCATGCCGCTTTGATTTATGACGATGCTCATCGTGATACGCTGGCAGGTCTTTACAAGCAATACATCGATATTGCCGCCAGTCACGATTTGCCTCTGATGCTGATGACACCCACCCGCAGGGCAAATGTCGAAAATATTGCTGTTTCTGCTTATCGGAATCGGAGTGTCATTCCCGATAATGTCCGTTTTCTTTTGCAACTGCGCGCATCGGCCCTTTCACCTGTTTATATCGGTGGTCTGGCAGGTTGTCGCGGTGATGCTTATGATGGTCGCTATCATTTTTCCGTAGAAGAGGCGATGCAGTTTCATTATCCTACGGTTCGTGCAATGGCTGAAGCGGGAGTCGATTTTCTGTTTGCAGGTATTATGCCCCAGCTTACCGAAACGATCGGCATGGCCAATGCAATGGCGGCAACCGGTTTGCCTTATATTATCAGCTTTATGGTTCGGCGCGACGGACGGCTGATGGATGGCACTTTTATTCATGATGCCATCGATACCGTAGATAAAGAGACGACCACCCGTCCTTTGTGCTATATGGCAAACTGTGTACATCCCGATGTTTTGCATCAGGCATTATCACATCCGAGGAATGATACTTTTTTAGTTCGCGAACGCTTTCGGGGTATCCAGGCCAATGCTTCCGCGTTGAGTCCCGAAGAATTGAATGGCCGTACCGATTTACTTTCTTCTTCTCCCGATGAACTGTCTGACAGATTGATGACCCTGTTATGGGATTTCCCGTTGAAGATATGTGGCGGATGTTGTGGTACGAATGAGCAGCATCTTCGGAATTTTGCAGAGATGCTGACTTTGAATAGTGTGCCGATATGCTAATGAAAGAATGAAGAAATGAATAATTAAAGAATGAAAAATTAAAGAATAATCTGTCAATTGGTTGTGTAGAAAAGATATTGGATATATTTCCTACGTTTTACACATTAACAATTATAGCTTCGTTTTCATTCTTTAATTATTCATTCTTTCATTTTTTTATAATCAAAGCGGCATATTGCCGTGTTTTTTCGGCGGATTGGTCTGCATCTTGTTTTCTGTCATGTCTAATGCTTGGATCAAGCGCTTACGGGTCTGTTTCGGCAAGATGATTTCATCGATAAAACCAAGTTCGGCGGCTTGATACGGAGTGGCAAATTTCTCTTTGTATGCTTCCAGTTCTTTGGCTTTGGTTTCTGCATCTGCTTTGCGGAACAGGATGTTTACAGCACCTTCGGCTCCCATTACGGCAATTTCTGCATTGGGATAGGCAAAATTTACATCAGCTCCGGTCTGTTTGGAGTTCATTACGATATAAGCGCCGCCATAAGCTTTGCGGGTGATTACTGTGATTTTGGGCACAGTGGCTTCTGCAAATGCATATACGATTTTTGCTCCGTGACGGATAATGCCGTTGTTCTCTTGAGTATATCCCGGCAGGAAGCCCGGAACGTCTTCAAATGTTATCAACGGTATGTTGAAACAATCGCAGAAACGGATAAAACGGCTTGCCTTGTCGCTGGCATCGATATCGAGCACTCCCGCCAGATAAGCCGGCTGATTGGCAACAATGCCTACCGAACGTCCACCCAGACGGGCGAATCCGATAATGATATTTTTGGCAAAGTAGGGCATTACTTCAAAGAAATATCCATTGTCTACCACGCGTTCGATGATCTCTTTCATGTCATAGGGAACATTCGGATCTGTAGGGACGATGGTATTCAGAGACTCGTCTTCACGATTGATTTCATCTGTACAAGGTTGCTTGCGTGTCTCGTCCATATTGTTTTGTGGCAGGAAAGAGAGCAATTCGCGGATGGACATCAGCAGTTCTTCTTCGCTATTGGCCATGAAGTGGGTCACACCGCTTTTGCTGCTATGCGTCATGGCACCGCCCAATTCTTCCTTGCTTACTTCTTCATGGATAACGGTTTTCACTACATCCGGTCCGGTAACGAACATATGACTTTTCTCTTTTACCATAAAGATGAAGTCCGTCAGTGCCGGAGAGTAGCAGGCACCTCCTGCACAAGGGCCGAGAATGGCGGAGATTTGCGGAATTACTCCACTTGCGATCGTATTCTGGTAGAATATATCGGCATAGCCTGAAAGACTCTCGATGCCTTCCTGAATACGTGCGCCTCCCGAATCATTCAAGGCAATGATCGGTGCACCGTTCTTGAGAGCCAACTGTTGCACCTTTACGATTTTTTTTGCGTTGGATGCCGACAGAGAACCGCCGTATACGGTGAAATCGTATGCATATACGAATACCTGGCGTCCGTCTATCTTTCCGTAGCCCGAAACAACTCCGTCTCCCGGAATCTTATTCTTGTCCATGCCATAGTTGGTACAACGGTGCACCATCAGTTTGTCCAGTTCCACAAACGTGCCTTTGTCCAGCAGCATGTCGATCCGTTCACGGGCGGTCATTTTCCCGCTTTCATGCTGTTTCTCTATCTTGTCGATGCCTCCACCGAGGGAAGCCATACGGTCACGCTCTTCGAACGTGGCATATGCTTTATTCATTTCCTCCATTATTCTATTGTTTCAAGGGTTATCAATGTCTGGTCACCGGTGATGTTGTCACCTTCTTGTACCAGAATTTCTTTAATGCGGCAATCTGAAGTCACTTTGTAATTGCTCTGCATTTTCATGGCTTCGATGACGATGGCTGTTTCGCCGGCTTTCATTTTTTGTCCTGCAGTAACAGGGATTTTTACCACCTTTCCCGGCATTGGCGAGGTGATGCGGTCATTTTGTTCCTCTTCCCCTTTTTTACGCATGCGCAGGTATTTGGCCTGGCTGTCTACGATGTCGATGTTGAAGCTGCTGTAGTGTGTATTCACTTTGTAGCTTTTTCCGTTATCGCTGCGAATCAGTTGGGCATTGGCACTGTGGCCGTCCATAAGAATGTTGCAGGTTCCGTTTTCCGCCATGACGACATCGGCTTCAAACGTTTTTCCGTCAATGGTGAGTACCACCTTGTTATCTTGTTTGCTGACCAGTTCTATTTCGGCCACGCGGTTTCCTATATGAATTTCCATAATTGATGTTATTTATATTCTGAGCACCCCTTTATGCAATCCGAACTCTTTCCACTTGCTGATCGGACGGTTGTCGGCTGCCAGTCCACTGTTGTTCTCTTCAAGGTTCATCAGATAGTCCATGTATGCGGCAATCATGGCAATGTTTTCGGCGCGTTCGCTGGTGCGGGTGATGCTTTGTTGCAGCAATTCTCCGTTTTTTGCAATGAATCCCGTGTCGTAGTGTCCTTCTACAAAATCCGGGGTATCCATGATGGCACGCAGGTAGCTGATGTTGTTTTTTACGCCGGTCAGTTTATATTCGTGAAGCACACGGCGCATACGTTCGATGGCATATTCGCGTGTCGTAGCCCATACAATCAGTTTACCGATCATCGGGTCGTAATATATCGGAATCTCATAGCCTTCGTATACGTAACTGTCGATACGTACGCCGATGCCGTTCGGCTCGGTAATTTGCTTGATAACACCCGGACTGGGCATGAAATTCATTTCCGTGTCTTCTGCACAGATACGGCATTCGATGGCATGTCCACGCTGTCTGATATCCTCTTGTTTTAATTGCATCACCTGGCCGTCGGCCACTTTAATCTGCTCTTTTACGAGGTCCACACCGATTACTTCTTCGGTAATCGGGTGCTCCACCTGCAGGCGGGTATTCATTTCCAGGAAATAATAATTGCGATGTTTATCGACAAGGAATTCAATAGTGCCCGCACCGATGTAGTTTACGGCTTTGGCGGCAGCTACTGCTTTTTCACCCATATCCTTACGGAGCTCCGGAGTAATGAACACCGAAGGGCTCTCTTCTACTATTTTCTGATTGCGGCGCTGAACCGAACATTCGCGTTCGCAGAGGTGAATTACATTGCCATGTTTGTCGCCCAATATTTGGAACTCGATATGATGCGGTTCTTCTACGAATTTCTCCAGATATACCGTATCGTCTCCGAATGAAGAAAGCGATTCGCTCTTTGCCGTGGTATAAGCTTCTTCCACTTCGCCGGCATTATGAATGAGTCGCATGCCTTTGCCGCCGCCACCCATCGATGCTTTCAGCATGACCGGATAACCGATCTTGTTACACAATTCTACGGCTTCTTCCACGCTTTTCAAGTTCTCCTGTGTTCCCGGAACTACCGGTACACCCGCTTCTGTCATTTTGATACGGGCGGATATTTTGTCTCCCATTGCTTCCATGGTTTCCGGTTCCGGACCGATGAAAATAATGCCTTCTTCGCGGCAGCGACGGGCAAATGTTGCATTCTCGGACAGGAAACCGTATCCGGGATGGATCGCGTCTGCATGGCATGATTTGGCCACTTCGATGATTTTTTCTATATTCAGATAACTCTCTTTGGATGCGGCCGGGCCGATGCAGTAAGCTTCATCGGCATAGAGCACATGCTTTGCGGTGCGGTCTGCCTCTGAGAAAACAGCGATACTCGTTATTTCCATCTCCCGGCAGGAGCGCATTACCCTTACGGCAATTTCTCCGCGATTGGCAACTAAGATTCTTTTTATCATATTCATTTCTCAATTAAATGCATATATTAATGCTTTTCCACCCTGCGGATACACTCCACCCGATGAAACACAGTATTTTTACGATTTGGGGCTTAACAGCGATACTTTCCTTTCTAACCCACGAGACAGGAAAATATATATCCGAATGGCAGGTCTTCTGACTGACTCTCATCTTACAAGCCTTCCCGATGGATTTTTCACCTCCATCAGTGGCACGAATCCGGTTAATTTGTAAGATGTTTCACAGAGCTTCACAGCAGCGGGACTGTCCGGGAGTTACACCCGATTCCCTTTTAATCTTCCTCCGTTGACCACGGATTTCAAACCAATTCGGGCGCAAATATAGAAAATTATTGAATAAAGCGAATCTTTTTTGCACGAAAGTTTGCTTTTTGTGCAATCCGAACTGTGAAAGCATAAGGTCCGGACGTCTGAAATGCCATCTTTTCAATGGCAGGCTTCTATTGACTGATTATACCAGTCGTAAATCATATTTATGTTTAAAAACCTTACAATGCCGGTATTTGTTGGCTGAAGAAACTTTATAGAAAAAGGTTATTATTCTTAAAGTTGAGATTATACAGGTTCTGCTGTCGGATTGTGTATTGTCAATCCGCCGTCTGCTATAATTGTCTGGCCGGTGATGTAACGTGCATCATCTGAAGCAAGAAAGGCAATGGTTGCAGCGATGTCCTGCGGTTCTCCTAAATAGGGAGTTGCACATTGGCTGAGGAAAATGTTCCGTACATCTTCATTCAAATTGTTTAAAGCGGCAGGTGTGAGAACCAATCCCGGGGCTACAGCATTGCAACGGATATTTTTCTTGCCTGTCTGGGTTGCAATATATTTGGTAAGATTGATAACTCCTGCTTTGCTGGCACCGTAAAGCGTACCGTTTGAATCGGCTGTAATACCGCTGATGGAAGCCACATTGACAATGTTACCACCGCCATGTGTTTTCATTACGGGAATGACTAACTGTGAGAGATACATGGTACAGGAAAGGTTTAAATGAAAGGCTTCATCAAAATAGTCTATGTCCAGCTTTTCGATGCTTGTATCTCGTTTCGGGTCGGTTCCACCGACATTGTTTATCAGAATATCGATCTGCCCGTATTCTTTTATAGCAAAAGCAATCAGCTCTTTACAACTTTGTAATTCCGTGGCTGAGAAATAAACGGAACGTACATCTGCTCCTGAAAGAGTCAGTTCGGCAGCAAGTTTGTCTGCCCTTTCTTTTGAGTAATCTGCAATAACAACTTTACCGCCTTCGGAGACGATACGACGGGTGGTTGCTTCGCCTATACCACCGGCAGCACCGGTAATAACAGCTACTTTATTTTCAAATCTGTTCATATGGAATGTTTTTGGGTATTGTTACATTCAAAACAATATGGAAATGGAAAAGATTACTGCTTTAATTTCTCTTTAATATGATTTCCATTTTTTGTATTAAAATAAATATTTATATATTCGTACCATATACAACATCATAAAAGCAACACCGAAGATGAAACCTGCATACAAGAAACTTGAATTTGGAAGTTTTGCAGAAATAGAAGTCTATAAAGCATTTAGCAGTTTAATCGGTTCTGATGAAACGATAGAACGGGAGAAATTTATGTTTGCTGGGGGAACCAGAGGCTATTACGCTGACATTGTACTCCCTCATGGATGTAAAAGACTGAAAATGCCTCCAAAAACAATTGTGGAAATCAAAGGTACTTTACTGTTTGACACGATACATCGATATCTGGAAATGTATAAGACGAATAAAACGGATTGGGGTGTTTCTGCTTTTTGTATCGTTTATATCAATAGCCATGTTCCAGATGAATTTATTGCAAAATATGACAACAAAGATTTTAGAATTATATCTTTAAATGAGATACTTTGTTCATCTGATACCAACGCTGATACGGTTGAAGAGTTCCATGAAGAATGGGAAGATGAACGTGATAATCTGATAACAAAAGCTCGTGATAAGTTTTCCATTGGAAAGAATACATTGTTTCTTGGAGCGGGAGTCAGCATTGATGCCGGCCTTCCGACATGGGATGAATTGTTGAAAAAGATGTTGCATAAATACAAAAGGCGGAAACACAATATAGGCAGAGGTGATTATAAACGTGTCGAAAAAGTGTGTGCAGGTTCATCTATAATAACTGCACGGTATATCAGAACAGGGTTGGGAGTTTCCACATCTGATAAAGAGTTTGATAACATGATTCATTCTATTTTGTATAAGAAGGTCAATCAATCACAGTTGATTAATGAGATAACTAATATGGTGGTGAGTAACAAAGTAGAAAGTGTTGTAACTTATAATTATGATGACTTGATAGAAATAGAATTATCAAAAAAAGGTGTTCCTAATTTTTCTGTTTTTGGGGGTAATAGGGCTTTGTATGGAGAACTTCCTGTATATCATGTGCACGGTATAGTCACGATGGATGCAAAAAGCGGAATATATTCTACTCCTGTTTTGTCCGAAGAAGATTATCATAATATTTACAAAGAAGCATTTCATTGGTCGAATATTGAGCAGTTACATGCGTTGGACAGGACAACGTGCTTTTTTATAGGATTTTCCATGAGCGATCCGAACCTGCGAAGATTGTTGGAAATTTCGCAAAGTAAAGGAGACGGTGGAAAAAATCACTATGTTTTTCTTCGTAGAAGCAATTTTTCTAATGATAGTAATAGAGATATGGAAAATCTTACTATTCTAAAAAATATGATGAACGACTTAGGACTGAATGTAATTTGGTTTAAGGATTTTAATGAACTTCCTCAATTACTAAAAAGAATTTATTAATTCTGCCATTTGCTCGCTTTTCTGCAAAAAGTAGTACGGGGCGTTCACTGGGCTTTCAATATGAAATGTGAATGATTATGTTAAATGTTAACTTTTTGAATGCAAAATGTTAATAGAAAGGTTGCAGCATTAAACCATGTTATAATATAGCTTGTATGGGCTCTTAAATTTGCTAATGATGGAAAAGGCAGTATCTTTGTACTGTGTTTTTTTCATAAGTATTAGATTTAAGGTTAACAAGGATTGGTTGCGCGTGATGCGTAGCCATTTTTTGTTTATCAGAATCTATATCCCAGTCCGATTCTGAATGTCGGGTATATTCCCGAATACCCATTGGATGACCCGAAGTAGCCGACTCCTCCTGCCAGGTCGAATAGAAAATGTTTCCACACCCGGCGGAATCCCCAGTACGGAGTGACATTATATATATGTGCAGCTTCCCAGCCACTTGTGATTGCTATTGGAAAAGAATATCCCAAGTTTACGGATAGGTATCCTCCGGAGTTTCCAAAAGTACGTTTGTTTTTCCGGTGTCTTTTTTGCAGGTTATAATAGAAACGCGGTTCGACAGATATATTTCCGCTTATCAGATGGTAGTCTTTGGTTGTGATGTAGATTTCGTTGAGTGAGTTTACGTCCAGACCTAACATCCACCCGTAGGTATACGAACTTCCTGCACTGAAAAGTACTGTTCCGCGAGGAGAGAAAGCATATTCGTAGCTATATGCCAATCCAATGCCGTTTAGCTCAATACTATGACCGGATGTGGTTTGGTTTTGGATGGATTTATCATTGATCTTTCCGTCGGAAGATTCTGCATACGTGGGGCGGCCAGCCAGCGAGAAAAACAAGATAATGAAAGATACTTTGTAAAGCGCTTGGAGGCGATAGGGGAGAAACTTAATTTTTTTCATATATTTCTGTTTTCTGTTTATGAATTAAATGTTTTGTTTATAAAGACAGTTTTAAAGTGAGAAGTCCCTATGGCGGCTATTGATTATTTGTCGGAATATCATGATTATTTTCTGATTTATTAAAGAAATGGAAAGCAAAAAGCAATTTATATTGTTATTAGTGCGATGTCGGTCTGCTTTTGGCTGCCTATTTACAAATTTATTAAAAAAAGAATATGAGAAAGAATCTATTGTGTTTTGCAGCGCTGATAAGTGCTTTTTTGTTTGCTTCCTGTTCTGGAGGTAGTAAGAGTAAGTCTGTTTCTGCCACGACGGCAGATGTTGAAAATGCGGCTGAGGTAATTCAGTATTATAATACTTCGCTCAATGTTTTGAGCAATATGGTGAAAGAAAAAGATGTGAATGCAGTTTTGGGATATATGGAACAAAAGGGTAAGGTGCCCACAGTGCTCGCCATTGCTCCGCCTGCTGTTTCGGAAAAAGATACTCTCGCCTTGATGAATCCGGGCAGTTGCTTTAATGAGGCGACCCGGCAGAATTTGAAACAAAGTTATGTCGGGCTGTTCAATGCGCGGACGAAGTTTTATGCAAATTTTGACAGGTATCTGTCTTATCTGAAAGCAAAAGACTATTCTAAAGCCGATAAACTTTTGGATGTTAACTATCAGTTAAGTAAGGAGATGGCTGAATACAAACAGAATGTTTTTGATATTTTGAGCCCTTTCACCGAACAGGCAGAGCAGGTGGTTCTGGCAGATAATCCGTTGAAAGATCAGATAATGGCAGTTCGTAAAATGTCTTCTACAATGCAGAGTATAATCAATTTGTATGCTCGTAGGCCGGTTTTTGAAGGTGCTCGTATCGATTATAAATTAATTGAATTGAAAGATCAGTTAGAGGCTGCTAAGAAACTTCCGGCTATTACCGGAGATGAGAGTGCGATGAAATCTTATCAGGCTTTTCTGGATCAGGTTGAAATTTTTATCAGCAAAGTACAGAAAGTGAGCGAAAAAGCAGAGTATACCGATGCCGATTATGAGATGTTGACCAGTGCATACGAAACATCTGTCATCTAAATCCTGAAAAAAATGTATCTTTGTACCGGTTTTATACTTTTAATAGATTAAGATTATGAATAAAGTGATTATTAATTCGTATGCGGATTTTGAGAAACTGGTAGGTCAGCAGATTGGAGTTTCTGATTATTTGGAAGTCCCTCAGGACCGTATTAGTCTTTTTGCAGATGCAACGCTGGACCATCAATGGATTCATGTAGATACAGAACGTGCTAAGACGGACAGTCCTTATCACAGTACTATTGCGCATGGTTATCTTACCTTGTCTCTTCTCCCATATTTGTGGAGCCAGATTATCGAGGTGAATAATCTGAAAATGATGATTAATTATGGGATGGATAAGATGAAGTTTGGACAAGCGGTATTGGCTGGGCAGAGTGTTCGTTTGGTTGCAAGTCTTCATTCATTGACTAATCTCCGTGGTGTGGCTAAAGCCGAGATTAAATTTGCTATTGAAATTAAGGATCAACCCAAGAAAGCACTCGAGGGTATTGCCATATTTTTGTACTACTTCAATTAACGAAGTGTGGGTGAGTCTGTGAAGCAATATATCGAAACACCTTGTTTGCTTCTTCGTGATTGGAAAAAAGGGGTACTGTTCACTATTTGAAGTGTGCCCCAAAAGTTTTATGTCTAACTTTTGGGGTGCACTTCATTTTTTGCCTTGTCCACTCTTTTGTGTAAATATCAAACTTCAGTATTCAAGTTTTATACTTGATTCCTGTTTTTTTCCTCATTCCATTTTTTCTTTTTAATCTGTGTTTTTTTCTGTTCCCACAAAATAGTAGGCAGTAGCCACAAAATAGTGAGCATCCTCTTTTTAACATCGTTAATTTCTTTTTTTTATCCCCTCCTGTATCCGGCCTCCATTTCCCCTTCCTGTCAATATTTGTCACAAGGC
>NZ_HF991004.1:0-994 GCF_000432295.1 Bacteroides sp. CAG:189 | reverse complement strand
TCTGCAATCTTATATAGGCTCTTTTTTGCATTCTTTTCGTCGATTCCGAAAGGAACATCTTTCTCTAAAAATCCGAGGTCTATAAGTTTCTTCAATGGACGCGACAGATTGGTTGCCGGCTCATTGCATCGTGCGGCAATTTCGGAAAGCCGGTTTGCGCCAGTCCCAATATAAGACATGATCGTTGAAGTCTTGACAATATCCTTGACATCATCCTGAAACAGTTTTATCGGCTCTTCATAAAGAGTTCCATTTACCGAAAGGATATTGCGCCACAGGGCGTCATCAAGCGAACTTCTGTTTTCCCTCAGTTCCCAGTAACGCGGCACACCGCCCCATACGGCATACTCTTCAATGGCATTCATCGCATTAAGATGCAAAGCCTTTTGAATATACGGCAAGTGTATCGGCGTAAGTCTCATAATCTCATCAGCACGCCCATATAGAGGTGCGGTAGAATCAAGGAACAACCCATACATCATATTTTGTGATGAACCGCAAAGCACAAGGTTATACTTCAACAGCTTCTCATCAACAAGTTTCTGCAATACAGACGGCAACTCTGGCGATTGCTCTACAAGATACGGAAATTCATCCAAGCATAAAGTAAAACGTTTGTCTGTCCGATAATTGACCGCACGAAATATAGATTCCCAATCCGGATATGTCAGTTTGTCGAAATCCGGGAAGATTTGTGCTATTACTTTTGCAAGCAATACTCTCTGATGTTGCTCTTCAGAACGGTCTGCAAGGAAGTAAACATCATTTTCTGACAACACCCTTTTAATAAGCGTTGACTTACCCAGCCGTCTGCGACCGCACATCACGACTAACGAGGACTTCTCTCTTGCAAGTGCATCCTTTAATCGTGCAGTTTCATCTATTCTGTCAACGAATTTCATATACCCTATTTATTATGTAATACAAACATAATGTTTTTGCTGCATAATACAAAATTATGGACAATGTTTTTTATTCCAACAGAACAAATCGC
>NZ_HF991003.1:31920-34730 GCF_000432295.1 Bacteroides sp. CAG:189 | reverse complement strand
TTCTTACGTCCTGCGGCAGCCCATTCGTCTACATATTCAGCCATTGTAGAAGAGGGGGTGATGGGGTAGATAGCAGCTACTTCAGAAAACATATACGAGATATGTGCAGCAGCTTGGTTACCATCACAAGTGATGAATTTCTTCTGTTTAGTCATAACTAAAAATTAATATTTAAGTAAATAAATCATTTCAAAATACGGATAAGGGAGTAAATGCTTCTTATAGCTCATGGCGTTTTCATCAAGTATTAGTATAAAAAGCCGAACATCCAGAGAGGTATCTGATTGCCGCGGCCTATTTCCGCTTTTTGCAGGGCATACGTCACGTTAGGATTATTTTTTATTTTAGTCCCTTCGCAGCATATTCTGAACGGCATCACTTCATCCACCATGAACGAAATATTCTTGTCTCCCTTATGCACCTTGTGGTCTTTCCACATGGTATTCACAAAGAAAGTGTCGAGCACATCCTGTTCTTCCACTTTTACCGGATAAATGGAGTACATCAGATTGGAGTTGTGCATCATGATCTTTGACGGCTTCTTGGGAAATTCTTCTCCCTTCGGATAAACCAGATTGATGAGGCGGGCATCTGCCAGATACTTGATGTAATTCATTACCGTAGCGCGTGATGTCTGTATATCGGTTGCCAATTGGCTCACGTTGGGAGCTTTGGGACCGTCTACAGCCAACAAATATAGTAATTTTTTTATCTTTGAAAGATATTTCAGTTCAATTTGTTTGATAAGAAGAATATCTACCTCTACCATCATGTTCATTGTCTTGAGCAGGTTTTCCGAAAAATTACGTTTTTCGAGGAAAAAAGGGTAGAAGCCGTGATGCAGATAATCTTGGAAAAAGTCCAACGGGCGTACTTTGGAAAGTATTCCTTTGGCTATCTGCTCGTGGTTACTGAGTATTTCTTCAAGGGAGTAGGCACGGAATTTCATCCCTGTCTGCAGGTTGAGAAATTCACGGAAAGAGAATCCGCGTAGGTTGTAGCTCTTTACGATGTCGCGCAATTCGAGGTTTTCTTCCTTTAGCCGCATTACTGACGAACCGGTGAAGACAATCTTCAGATTCGGGAAACGGTCATAGCACATACGCAATTCTTTGCTCCAGTCCGGGTGTTTGAACACTTGGTCTATCAACAGCACTTTGCCGCCGCGCTTCTGAAACTCGTTGACGAAATCGACAAGACTATGGCCGGAGAAATAGAAGTTGTTCATGTTAATAAAGAGACAGGAACGGTCCGTTCCGAACTTCTCTTTGGCATACTGGAGGAGGAAAGTGGTTTTTCCTACGCCACGGGTCCCTTTGATACCGATCAGACGGTCGCTCCAATCGATTTCGTCCATCAAATCACGACGAACAGGAGCGTTGGTGTGCTCAACAAGGTAAGCGTGTGTGCGGTAGAATGATTCCATTTCTTTTTAGGTTTTTCGGGTGGCAAATATAGTTCTTTTTCTGATAATTGCAAAGTAGAGATAGCAAAATTGTGTTTTTGTTTAGTAACTTTAGTGCTTCTTTCAAGAAGGAGTCATACCGGATGGTGGAACATTGCCGGAGTTTGTCGTTTTGTCAAATTGGTATTTCCATTACTTCAGGAGTGCATTTTATGCGGGTTACGGGACTGTCGAACGGAAATAATGCAGCCATTTCAATTAGCTGTTTGTGTTTTTGCTGCTCAACTTTGTTTATCGAGGGACAAATGTAGTAAAACTTTGCTTGTTTCTGATGATTTGTTTTAAAGAATATCTATTTAGCTTTCTTTTGGTTGTGGAAAATAGGATGTGTAAGCGAGATTGTTAGGCGGCAGATTCGAGAGAGTAAGCGAAATTTGAGGGTGAAAGGAGAATAAAAACAGGTGATGAGAATTGAACACGGTCTAAAATGCGGTTCTTCTTGGTGCAAAATGCAATTCTTCCCGGTAAAGAATACGATTCTTGTCGGTCTAAAATGGGATTCATCCCGGTACAAAATGCATTTTATTTCGGATCAGAGTGTACTTTTGTGTGTATATTTGCAAAATATTCTTCGGTGATCGGTCTGTTTGCATCTCTTTGTAGAAAGAAGGTGTCAGTAAGAAAAGCGATTCAGAGAAAAAAGGATTGGAATATGAAGATAATAAGAACAAAATGACAAAACGGGAGCTTTATCTGTTTAACCCGGACAATGACTTGTCATTGGCAAGCGGAGAGGTGAATTATATGCCTCCTGCCACTGCCAGACGGATGGCGGAGGAGTTGGCTTTATTGCCGGCTTGGTATGCTTCGGCAGGAAGTGCCGTGCTGGCACCTTCAGCCTATAATCTTGCTTTTCTTCGTGAGATGCAGGAGTGTTTGTCTCTACCGGTAGAGTTGGTAACCGAACCGGAAGTAGCTTCGATATCAAATTTGAAGCCGGTGCCTTGGGGATGGAATCCGGCTTTGAAGAGACGGCTCCGGTGTTTGGGGATGCCGGAAACGGAATTGCCTGCTGAGCCGTATCTGGAAAAATTACGGCATTTGTCCCACAGAAGCCAGGCGGTAGAATTATTGCCCCGTTTACAATTGGATGAATCTTTTTGTGGGGAATCTTTTTATCTGACGCAACCGGAAGAATGGTGTCGTTTTGTTGAGAGCCGTGCTTCTTGTCTGCTGAAAGCACCGCTTTCGGGTAGCGGTAAGGGGCTGAACTGGTGTAAAGGGGCATACACTGCTTTTATAGCCGGCTGGTGTAAGCGTGTGGCGGCGCTGCAAGGCGGCATAATAGCAGAGCCCGTATATAATAAGGTAATCGATTTTGCCATGGAATTCTTTTCGGATGGTG
>NZ_HF991003.1:26620-31881 GCF_000432295.1 Bacteroides sp. CAG:189 | reverse complement strand
GAAGGTGGTTTTTGTAGGATATTCCATATTCTCTACCAATGCGAGTGGAGCTTATGATGGCAATCTGTTGTTGCCCGATGAGGAGATTGAACGACGTCTTTCTGCCTATGTGCCAAAGGTATCTTTTGATAGACTGAAACGTAAGTTGGAGGAGGAATTGTCCTCTCGTTTCGGTTCTGTCTATTCGGGCTATCTCGGTGTGGATATGATGGTTTGCCGGTTTCCTTCCGGAGAAGTTGAATATCGGATTCATCCCTGCGTGGAGATTAATCTACGGATGAATATGGGAGTGGTGGCACATTTTATTTATAAAAGGTATGTCATGTCCGGGGCTTCCGGTCGTTTTTTGATTACTTACCATCCGGTTTCCGGTGAAGCTATGCAGGCACACGAACAGATGAGGGCGGGGTATCCGCTTCAATTGAAGGAGGAGAAAGTGGTGGCTGGCTATATGCCGTTGGTGCCGGTCACTAATCGGAGTGCATACCGGGCATGGATCGAGGTGGGGTAGACGGTTATTTACTCTTGCACGGCTTTTCCTTCATTTCCATATCGGTCTACTGCTGTTACGGCAAAGTATACTTTTCTATTCCATGGCTGGAGAGGGGCATAGATGTATTCCGTTCCCCGTATGCCTTGTGCAATGATGTTTTCCGGCCGGGTAGTATCTACCGGATAGACATCCGAAGCATAAACCACATATCTCGGTGCGTTCATTTTGTCGTTGTCTGTGGCTGCTTGCCAAGTTAACGATGTATAGCCGTCTTTCCCGGAAATTACTTTCAGTCCGGACGGTGCACTGGGCGGGACATTGTCCAGCCATGGCATGGCCGGTTGCAGGGCAGGATGAGCATAAAAGTTTTCTGTCAGTTCGTCGTAGATGCCTTGTGTGTTATCCATCAGGTACTTTGCCCGATAATGGGCTTCTCCTGCCAGCTTGTGTTTACGGATAAAGTTGATTTGCCGGTCCACATCCTCCCGTATCCAATTTCCCTCGTCGGGATGCAGGAAGTAGATACCCAATCCCGGTATAATCTGCCGGCCGTTGCATTGTTCCTGCCAGTCGAGTACGAAAGGGTAAAAATTGTTCTGTCGGAAATACATCATGGGGTAGATCTGGTCTTGTATACCTTCGCCCATCCATCCTTGCGGATCTTGATATACGGTATGGAAAGCATTCCAGCCACGTGAAGAGTACCGGGAGGTATCTTTGTATTTTCCTACCGGGCAAGTGCTTACCTTTACCCATGGTTTGATCTCTTTTACACCTTTATATATATAGCGCACTATGTCTGTCAGATTGTCTCGACGCCACTGGTCCAGTGTCCTGCCTTTGCCGTAACGGCGGAAGTCATAGCTATCCGGAAAACGGGGCGCATTTTCGGGGTAACGCAAGTAGTCGAAATGTACACCGTCTACATCATAACGGGTTACCACTTCCCGCACCAACTTCATCAGGTATTCTTTCGTAGACGGGTGTCCCGGATTGAGGAAATATTCATTTTTATAGGGAATACATATCTCTTTTCTTTTTTTCGTAACGGATTTATTTCCCAGTTTGGCCACATGCTTTTTGTTTCCCAACGGAAGGGCTACCATCCAGGCATGACATTCCATACCCCGCTTATGACATTCGCGCACAGCAAAAGCCAATGGATCATATCCCGGATCGCCATCTACTTTTCCGGTCAGGATGGAGTTATACGGTTCGATAGAAGATTTGTAGAGCACATCTCCCCGTGTTCGGGTCTGGAACAATACGGTATTGAAATTAGCGGCTTTCAGTTTATCGAGAATTTCTATCAACTCTTCCTGTTGGCGGCGGATACCTGCGGGCGTTGTTGCCTTTGTTTGCGGCCAGTCCAATCCATACACGGCTGTTACCCATGCGGCACGAACCTCATATTTCGGTTGTGCTCCTGCGGGAGTCAGTGACAGAGTGAGAAATAGAAAGAGAAGATAACGGCGCATTACTGTTTGTATTTTGTTATAAATGGCAGCAAAGTTAGTAAAAGTGTCGGTATTCTTGTGCGTTTCATGGGATTATGTTACATTTGCGTCTGTTAAACCAGAAACACGTCATGATTACATTTACGCTGTGCCTGTTGGCACTTATTGTCGGATATTTTACTTATGGACGCTTGATGGAACGGATTTTCGGACCCGACGACCGAAAGACCCCGGCCTTGACAAAGGCCGACGGAGTGGATTATATCCCGTTGCCTACGTGGAAGATTTTCATGATACAGTTTCTCAATATCGCAGGGCTCGGTCCTATTTTTGGGGCGATTATGGGAGCAAAATTTGGTACTTCTTCTTATTTATGGATCGTATTCGGAAGTATCTTTGCCGGTGCTGTTCATGATTATTTTGCCGGAATGCTTTCATTGAGAAACGGTGGAGAGAGTTTGCCGGAGATCGTCGGTCGCTATTTGGGATTGACAACCAAGCAGGTGATGCGTGGTTTTACGGTTATTCTAATGATTTTGGTAGGATCGGTGTTCGTTGCCGGACCGGCGGGATTATTGGCAAAACTGACACCGGAATCACTGGATACGACTTTTTGGATCATTGTGGTCTTTGCGTACTATATCCTTGCTACCTTGTTGCCGGTAGATAAGATTATCGGGAAAATATATCCTGTATTTGCCATCGCTTTGCTGTTTATGGCAGTCGGCATCGTTGTGATGCTTTATGTGCATCATCCGGCATTACCGGAACTGTGGGACGGGTTGCAAAACACGAATCCGGATGCTGCAGCATTACCTGTTTTCCCGATTATGTTTGTCAGCATTGCTTGTGGGGCTATCTCCGGATTTCATGCTACGCAAAGTCCGTTGATGGCGCGTTGTATGACTTCAGAGCGTTACGGACGTCCGGTATTTTACGGGGCAATGATTACCGAGGGTATTGTTGCATTGATTTGGGCGGCAGCTGCCACCTATTTCTTTCATGAGAATGGAATGGAAGAGAATAATGCCTCGGTTATTGTAGATTCGATCACAAAAGGTTGGCTGGGTGCAGTCGGTGGGGTATTAGCTATTTTGGGAGTTATTGCCGCACCTATTACTTCGGGAGATACGGCTTTTCGTTCGGCCCGTCTCATTGTAGCCGATTTTCTGGGCTTGGAACAAAAAAGTATGCGCCGCCGTTTGTATATTTGTATCCCGATGTTTGTGGCAGCTATCGGTCTGTTGCTTTACAGCTTGAGTGATGCAAATGGGTTCAATATGATCTGGCGTTACTTTGCCTGGGCGAATCAGACGCTTGCCGTATTTACTCTGTGGGCCATTACGGTTTATCTGGTACGTTCAGGAAAACCTTATTGGATAACGTTGATACCGGCCTTATTCATGACGGCTGTCTGCTCCACTTATATTTGTATTGCTCCCGAAGGATTAGGACTTACGCATACCTTGTCGTATATCATCGGAGGAATTTGCACAGGGGTAGGGGTTGCTTGGTTTATCGTATGGAAAGGGCGATCGGCTCTTAAAAATAATAAATGATTAATTTAAACCTGATGAAGAAGTTAAAAAAGTCGACTTGGGTCACTCTGGCCCTTCTTATTTATGTTTCTGTGACGGCGGCTTATTTGTTGCCGCGCAATACGGAAGTAAGTGATACGGAGAAATATATTACTCTTGCGATCTCGTATGTCATTGTTTTTATTCTCTGGCTGGTATTGAGACAAAAGGAGAAGTTACAGCAACGTCGTCGTGAAGAAGAGCATTATACAAATCTAAAGAAATAAGTGTATGAAGAAATTAGTATTGGTTGTTTGTTTGCTGGTGGCCTCGTTAGCTGCCCGGGCACAGTTTGAACAAGGAAAGTGGATTATTAACCCGTCGCTTACCGGATTGAACTTTTCATATAGCAATAGTGAAAAAGCACAGTTTGGTATCGGGGCGAAAGCCGGTGCGTTCCTTGCCGAAGGAATAGCCTTGATGGTGGAAGCAAGTGCCGATTGGAGTAAGCCGATAGATGTTTATACGATAGGAACCGGCACTCGTTTTTATTTTAATAAAACAGGCGTTTTTCTGGGTGCCGGCCTTGACTTGAACCGTTATCGCATGAAAGGCGGTCACACTGGTACCGAATGGGGAGTGGGTATTGAAGCAGGATACGCTTATTTCCTTTCACGTACGGTTACTATCGAACCGGCGATATACTACAAATGGCGCTTCAACGACAGCGACCTGTCTAAATTCGGCCTCAAGGTAGGATTCGGATTCTACTTTTAGAAGAGGAAGCCTCTCCCCAACCCTCTCCGTGGGAGAGGGAGCTAAGTTAGTTTTGTAACTGATTAATAAACAATAGTATCTTTACCCCCTCTCCCACGGAGAGGGTGGGGGAGAGGCCTATAGTTTTTCTTGTAGAAACTGCCCCGTATAGCTGTTTTTGCAGGCTGCTATCTCTTCTGGGGTTCCTGTAGCTACGATATATCCTCCTTTATCTCCTCCTTCCGGTCCAAGATCGATGATATGGTCGGCACATTTTATCATATCCATATTGTGTTCAATGATGATAATGGTATGTCCCCGACGGATGAGGGCGTCGAATGCGTCCAGTAATTTTCGGATATCATGGAAGTGTAGTCCTGTAGTCGGTTCGTCGAAGATAAACAGAGTAGGATCTGCTTTTTCCTGGCTTAAGTAATAAGCAAGTTTCACACGTTGGTTCTCACCTCCCGATAGAGTAGAGGAAGACTGTCCGAGTTTGATATACCCCAATCCTACATCTTGCAATGGAGTCAGTTTTTTAACGATCTTCTTCTGTCCGTGCTCAGTGAAGAACTCAATGGCTTGGTTTACGGTCATCTCCAATACGTCGTAAATGTTCTTTTCGTGGAATTTGACTTCCAAGGTATCCGTTTTGAAGCGTTTTCCGTGACAGGATTCACATTCGAGCACCAAGTCGGCCATAAACTGCATTTCAACGGTAATGGTTCCGTCTCCTTTACACTCTTCGCAACGGCCTCCTTCGCTGTTGAAACTAAAGAATCCGGCTGAATATCCCATCTGCTTGGCTAAAGGCTGTTCAGCCCATAGTTTGCGTATTTCATCGTATGCTTTGATGTAAGTTACCGGATTCGAACGTGAGGATTTGCCAATGGGGTTTTGATCGACGAACTCGATGTTACGCAGGTTGCGGATGTCGCCCCCGATCGAAGCAAATTCTCCCGGGCGATCACTGCATTCATCCAGTTCCCGTTTCAATGCCCGATAGAAGATATCGCGAACCAATGTACTCTTTCCCGA
>NZ_HF991003.1:0-26606 GCF_000432295.1 Bacteroides sp. CAG:189 | reverse complement strand
CTCTTTCCCGAACCGGATACGCCGGTTACTACTGTCATTACATTCAATGGGAAACGTACATCAACCCCTTTCAGATTATTTTCCCGGGCTCCTTTTATTTCAATGTAATTATTCCAGGGACGGCGGTGATCGGGTACGGGAATTTGCTCTTCTCCCAACAGGTAGCGTACGGTATGACTGTTGCTGCCTTTTTGCAGATTTTTCATGTCACCTTGGTAGACTACTTCCCCTCCCAGGCGTCCGGCATTCGGACCGATATCGATAATATAGTCGGCTGCACGGATAATCTCTTCGTCGTGCTCTACTACCACTACCGTATTGCCCAATGCCTGTAACTCGCGCAATACATGAATCAAGCGGTCGGTGTCGCGGCTGTGTAATCCGATGCTCGGTTCATCGAGAATATAAAGACTGCCTACCAGACTGCTCCCCAAAGACGTGGCCAGATTGATACGTTGGCTTTCACCGCCGGATAACGAATTGCTAAGACGGTTTAGTGTCAGGTATCCCAATCCTACATCGATGAGAAAACGGATCCGGCTGTTGATCTCCAATAGGATACGGCGGGCGACTTCGGTGTCGTGCGGATCCAGTTGAAGGGTATCGAAAAACTTTTTTAATTCTGTGATCGGCAGGTCTACCAATTCCGATATGCTGTGTCCGCCTACACGAACGTATCCCGCTTCCGGTTTCAGTCGGGTGCCGTGGCACTTGGGGCAGAGTGTCTTTCCCCTATAGCGTGCAAGCATTACGCGGTATTGTATTTTATATTGGTTTTCTTCCAGCATCTTAAAGAAAGCATGGATACCTTCGAAATATTTAGTTCCTTCCCACAACATGCGGCGTTGTTCGTCCGTCAGTTCAAAATAGGGGGTGAATATCGGCAGACCGGCTTTTTCTGCATTATGGATTACCATATCTTTCCATTCCCCCATTTTTTCGCCACGCCAGCATACGATTGCTCCGTCATAAACGGAGAGTGACCGATTGGGCACTACCAGATGCTCGTCAATACCGATTACCTTGCCGAAGCCTTCGCATACGGGGCAAGCTCCTATAGGAGAATTGAATGAGAACATCTGATCGTTCGGTTCTTCGAACGTGATACCGTCGGCTTCGAATTTAGTGCTGAATGTATGTAATTGGGTTGTTCCGTCCGGCAGATAAAAACGCAACATGCACATGCCGTCTCCTTCATACATAGCGGTTTCGGCCGAATCCGTCAGACGGCTGATGGCATCTTTCGTGCCGGCCACCGCCATACGGTCTACCAATAAGTATACCGTGTCCTCTGTTCCCGGCTTGTATTCGTCGATACGGACCATTTCTCCGTTTACTTCGATCCGGTTGAATCCCTGTTTGAGGTCTATTTCTAATTGTTGTTCTATACTACGGTCTTCGCGTAGGAGTATTTGGGTGAGTACAGTATAGCGTGTTCCTTCCGGATAGGAAAGCATACAGTTTACAATATCTTCCGTAGAGTGTTTCTTTACTTCCTGACCGCTTATCGGGCTGTATGTTTTTCCTACACGTGCATACAGTAATCGCAGGTATTCGTAAATCTCGGTCGATGTACCTACGGTCGAGCGGGGATTGCGACTGTTTACTTTCTGTTCAATAGCAATCGCAGGAGGGATACCTTTGATGAAATCACATTCCGGCTTGCTCATTCGTCCCAAAAACTGCCGGGCATAACTGCTGAGACTTTCGACATAGCGTCTTTGCCCTTCGGCGTAAAGTGTATCGAATGCCAGTGATGATTTGCCCGAACCCGAAAGTCCGGTGATAACGACAAGTTTGTTTCGTGGAATATCTACATCAATGTTTTTCAGGTTGTTAACTCTGGCTCCTTTGATCGATATGAAGTTATTTTCTGACATATAATGTTCCTTTCTATAGATGGTCGGCAAAGTTAGCGATTTTATCGGCAGGACGTAGCAGGAAGCGACTTGTCCGACAGGTTAAGATATGTTATAATTTGAAATAAGTCATAACCGGTTGTTAATAAAAGCAGTAATTTAGTCACGACATTAAGTCTTGAAAATAAAAGAATTGGCTTATGAAACGTATTCGGGTTATTTCCTGTTTAGTCATTCTTCTTTTTGCATATAACCTCCCTATACGGAGCATAGACAAAACAAAGAATTTGGAAGTCTTGGCCGATAGTGCCCGGCATTTGTTAGGAAAAAGTGGATTTGTACCGGTGAATACCGCATGGATGCAGTTAGCACGGGATTTAAATGATTCTATTCAAATGGAAGCGGCTTATTCCGAACTGTTCGACCATTATTATCGGTTGGGCGAAGTGGATAGTTTGAGAATTGTGGGATATGAGCTGATGGACTGGTATACAAGGCGTAATAAAAAGGATGAACGTTATCAGTTGTGGCGTCATTACATTCAACGATTGACCGAAAATGGAAAACAAGACGAAGCGATAGCGGAAACAGAACTGCTGAGTAAAGATGCAGAGAAGAATAACAGCCGTTACGGGCAAGCCTGCGGTGAAATGTGTATCGGATATAATCATCGGGTATTCAGTAATAACGTCAAACTCTGTATTGAATATTATAACAATGCTCTTAAGATTTTTGAGGAAGCCAAATACTACGAAGATGCCTACGTGGTTTGCTTGAATATTGTGCAGACTTACCTTGCCCGGCAGGAGTATGAAAACGTGCATTCATACCTCGATCGGTTAGAAAAGATTGCCACGGAAATAAAGACATCGGGAAAAGAGTTGCGTGCTCCTCTTTATATGCGTTTTTTACAGTTTCGTGTCATCGCTACTCTTGCCGGTAAGGGAGAAAATGCTGCCGGAAAATACTTGCATGAGACTGATGAGTTTTATTTGAAACATCCGGATTGCACGGCAAAAGATGCATGGTTCGGATACAAAATCATGTGTTACCGAACCATGGGAAAAGTTGACGATGTTTTGTCTTATCTGGATTCTTTGCAAAACTACCACAAGTCTATCGGGGCCTGTTATCCTTCCAATTTGTTGTTTAAAGCACAATGTCTTGAGTCTATGAGACGGTTTAAGGAAGCCTGTAAAGCCTATACTTACTATAATCAGGTGAATGATTCTGTCCGTTCGGTAGAACTGGACGATAAATTAAGCAAATATACGATTCAGTTTGATGTAGACAAACTACAAATGGAGAAGTTGGAGTTGAGTGCCGAAGTCAACCGGAACCGTTTGATTGCCGTTCTTACGGGAAGTACCTGTATTCTGATTCTGCTGATCATCCTTTCCTATTTTTATATCCGGACATTGGCAATGAATAAGAAGCTCGATGCGGCCAATAAGGCTGTAGTAAAAGCCAGTCGGATAAAAAGCTCTTTTATACAGCATATTACACATGAAATTCGTACCCCTCTGAATTCTATTGTTGGTTTTTCTTCGTTAATAGCTGCCGGTGGTGTGAGCGAAGAGGAGAATAGGGAATATGCCGCACAGATAGAAAGCAGTAATGCTTATCTGCTCGATCTGGTAAATAATGTGGTGGATATAGCCGATATGGATTCTCTGACGGAGGACATGCCTAAGCGTTCTTTTGATGTGGATACCTGTTGCAAGGAGTGTGTTTCTGAAATACTTCCGTCCGTCAAAGAGGGGGTCGAATTGCAATACGTTCCTTCTTTGGCACCGGTAATGATGTTGGCTGTTTATCCATGGGTGAAACGGGTACTCCTTGCTTTGCTTGCTAATGCCGGAAAATTTACGGAAACCGGTATCATCCGCCTGTCTTATACGGAGGATAAACAGAAACGGCTCGTCCGTTTTATAGTCGAAGATACCGGACCGGGCATTGACGCGCAGTATAAAGAATCCATTTTCGAACGGTTCGTCAAGGTTGATAATTTTACTCCGGGCACAGGGCTGGGGCTTGCCGTCGCCCGTCAGATTATGGATATTGTAGACGGAAAAATATATCTGGATACGACTTATCTGGATGGAGCACGTTTTGTAGTGGAATGGCCTGTCGGATAGTTGGAGATAATTCAGATTGTATTATCTTTGCGGTCATATACATAGATTGAGAATAAACATATGAATCTGAAAACCTTTACTATTTTGTTGGCCTTACTCCTTGCAGTAGGAGTGAAGGCACAGACGCCGGGCAATGCCCATCCGAAACGTGAGTTTCGCGCTGCGTGGATACAGACTGTCAACGGACAATTTAAAGGAATGTCTACTGAAAAAATAAAGCAGA
The DNA here is from genome assembly GCF_000432295.1 of Bacteroides sp. CAG:189. Lineage (NCBI taxonomy): Bacteria > Pseudomonadati > Bacteroidota > Bacteroidia > Bacteroidales > Bacteroidaceae > Bacteroides > Bacteroides sp. CAG:189. The sequence goes on along the minus strand of NZ_HF991003.1, from coordinate 22,386 downwards.
CGCTTGTTGGACAACTGAACTCTTTGCAGGGTGCCGGTATTAATGCGATTATCTTTCAAGTACGCCCGGAAGCCGATGCTTTGTATGCTTCACAATTGGAACCTTGGAGCCGTTTTCTGACAGGAATACAAGGTCAGGCGCCTTCTCCTTATTGGGATCCTATGCAGTTTATGATTGATGAATGTCATAAACGTGGGATGGAATTTCATGCATGGATTAATCCTTATCGGACGAAAACCAATCAGAATAACGATTTGGCTGCCAATCATGTTTATAACATTCATCCGGAGTGGTTTGTTACTTATGGCAATCAGTTGTATTTTGATCCGGCTTTGCCCGAAAGCCGTAAACACATTTGTATGGTGATTACCGATATTGTTTCCCGTTATGATGTGGATGCGATTCATATGGATGATTATTTTTATCCTTATCCGATTTCCGGTAAGGATTTTCCGGATGATGCCAGTTTTGCCCGTTATGGCGGTGGCTTTTCAAACAAGGCCGACTGGCGTCGCAGCAATGTCAATATTCTGATAAAGAAGATTCATGAGACGATCCGTGAGATAAAGCCGTGGGTGAAATTCGGTATCAGTCCTTTTGGTATTTACCGGAATGAAAGCAGTGACCCGCTTGGAAGTAAAACGAACGGTTTGCAGAATTATGACGATCTGTATGCAGATGTTCTTCTTTGGGCACGTCAAGGTTGGGTTGACTATAATATACCGCAGATTTATTGGGAAGTAGGACATCCGCGTGCCGATTATGAAACATTGGTCAAATGGTGGGCAAAGAATACGGAAAACCGGCCTCTGTTTATCGGGCAGTCTGTGATGAATACCGTTCAGCATGCCGATCCTGATAATTCTTCAATCAATCAGTTACCGCGTAAGATGGCTTTGCAACGTGCCTATCAGACGATTGGCGGAAGTTGCCAATGGCCGGCCAGTGCTGTAATAGAAAATGCCGGAAAATATCGTGATGCTTTGGTACAGGAATATCACAAATATCCCGCGCTTGTTCCTGTTTTTGATTTTATGGATAATAAAGCACCTGATAAAGTGCGTAAGGTAAAGAAGGTATGGACCGCCGACGGCTATCTGCTTTTCTGGACTGCTCCGAAAGCAGAGGATGAAATGGACAAAGCTGTTCAGTATGTGGTTTATCGCTTTGATAACAAAGAAGATGTTGATCTTGAAGATCCTTCCCATATTGTAGCTGTTACTCGTAATAATTTCTACAAGATGCCTTATGAAAACGGTAAGACTAAATATCGCTATGTCGTAACAGCACTCGACCGCTTGCATAACGAATCTAAATCGGTAAGCAAAAAAGTAAAACTCTAATAAAGGGAGATCGAAAAAGGGAGATGGGAGAATGGAGATGGGAGAAATAGGCTGTGCTATCACGCTGCATAGTACTTCTTTCCTCTCCATTCTCCCATCTCCCCTCTTTTAATAAAGTATTAGTCCGGTAATTCCGCAAGCAATAATCATTAATATGGGGTTTGCTTTGTATTTTTTTGTTCCTACAAAGGCTATTAGGAAGATGATAACACTCACTACGAATGTATAAGTATCTTTAGTTGGCGAACCAAAGTTTTCTACATTCATAAGTACCAATGCTGCCGATGCAAGTAATCCTACGACTGCCGGCCGTAAGCCGCTAAATACAGATTCTACTACCGGATGTTTCTGATACTTCAGAAAGAATTTACTGATTGTCAACATTAAAATAAATGAAGGTAGTACTACTGCAAAGGTAGCGATAATTGATCCCCATACACTGCCCGTTGATGTAAATCCTACATAGGTTGCTGCATTGATACCGATAGGGCCCGGAGTCATTTGGCTGATAGCCACAATATCTGTAAATTCCTGAGAACTGACCCATCCGTAACGGGTCACCACCTCTCCCTGTATCATAGAGAGCATCGCATATCCACCTCCGAAACCAAAGAGTCCGATTTTGAAGAAAGTATAGAAGAGTTGTAAATAGATCATAAAGTTAGTGATTAATGATTAGACATGAACTGATTATTTTTTTCAGACAGAAGAACAAATAGCTGCCTGTAAAGGCTATACAAGAAATATGTTCTTTTGTTCTTCTGTCTTCTGAATCGATTCAAAACCAACTTAGCTCCCTCTCCCACGGAGAGGGCTGGGGGGGGGAGACTTCAAAACTGGTTAGTAATAAGCAATCAGTGATTAATGACAAGTAGTGATTAGCATTGGCCAATATTGCAGCGCAGCTTGCGTATCACTTATCGCTAATCACTGTTTTAATTTTCCCCATAAGAAACCTCCCACTCCTGCTGCAATGATAATCCAGATGGGGGAGAAGCCTAATAGCCAAATAAGCAATGCCGATACAATGGGAATCCATATTGTATAGCGATTGATTCGGGCGGACTTTGCCATGCTGAATGTTGGAACAGCGATTAGGGCAACTACCGCCGGACGGATTCCTTTGAATATACGTTCCACAATAACATTGTCCTTAAAATTATGAAAGAATAAGGCAATGGCCAGAATAATGATGAATGAGGGTAGTATGGTGCCTAATGCTGTTATTATACTTCCCCGTATCCCTCTTAATTTGTATCCGATGAATATAGAAATATTTACGGCCAGAATACCCGGTGCCGATTGTGAGATGGCTAATAAGTCGACAAAGTCTTCTTGAGCAATCCATTTTCGTTTGGTTACGATTTCGTTTTCTATAAGTGGCACCATCGCATAACCGCCACCGATTGTAAAGGCACCTATTTTAAAAAAGATACCGAATGATTCAAGATAAATGTTCATCTTCTTTATTGGTCTGTTCTTCTTCTTTTCTGGCATACTTGCTCGGGCTTACATTGAAATGCTTTTTGAATACTTCGCGGAAGTATTTGGCATCATTGAAACCTGTCATTTCTGCAATTTCAGTTATGGAATGTTTCCCTTCTCTCAGTAGTTGTGCAGCCCGTTTCAGACGGATTAGGCGGACATAATCTGCCGGAGCCTGATCTGTTAATGCTTTTATTTTGTTATAGAAACTGGTACGGCTCATATTCAGCAATGTGCAAAGCACATCTACGTTGAAAGCTTGATTATCCATATTTTCTTCTACGCTCTTTTTCACTGTGGCAATAAATTGCCAGTCGATATCATCGGAACACTTGAGGCATTTTCCTTCCTCTTCCTCGTCATTCAGTTCTAAGTTGGCATATCTGCTACGTAGCAGAGCACGGTTGGATAACAGATTGACTATGGTTGCCTTCAATATGCCTATGTTGAAAGGCTTCACAACATATTCGTCTGCGCCGATTTTGAGTCCTTCCAATATGTTCTTTTCATCGTTCAATGCAGTAAGCAGGATGATTGGAATGTGTGATGTCTCGATATCGTTCTTGATTGCTGCACACAGTTCGTCTCCACGCATTTCCGGCATCATGATGTCGGAGATGATAAGTTCCGGCTTATATTCTTTTACGATGGTGAGTGCTTCTTTACCGTTGCTGCACATCTGTATGGTGTACATATCCGAGAGCGTATGTCCCAAATAGTTACGCAGTTCATCATTATCTTCGACAATCAGCAAACGCTGTTGGTTTTCATTATGCTCTTTTTTCGCTTTTTCGTAAATGTCCGGCGTGCCGCTGGTACTGTAGATAGCTTGTTCGTCTTGTACGATCTGGCGGGTTTTTGTTGTCAGATGCGCTTTACGGAATTGTTTATTGTCTTTAGGGAACGTTACTTTGATGATCGATCCTTGGTGTTCGATACTGCTTAGATGGATTTTTCCTTTGTGAAGGTGTACCAGTTTCCATACCAGCATGAGACCAATACCGCTACCTGTCACTTTCGAATTGATGGCATTGCTTCCCCGGAAATGTATTTTGAAAAGCTTCTTTTGTTCATTTGCCGGGATGCCGATACCTGTATCCTTTACTTCAACACTCCAAGTATCGTCATTTTCGCAGACAAATACATGTACACTACCACTTTCGGGAGTGTACTTCAAAGCGTTTGAAATGATATTTTTTAATATCGAATCCATTTTCTCTTTGTCGAACCATACGTTCAGGTAACGGAAATTACTTTCATACGTAAAGTTGATATGCTTCACTGTGGCATAGGGGCGGAATGCATTGAAGGTTTCTGCCATATAGGTATTCAGCTCGTATTCCGATATGTATAGTTCCGAGGAGTATACATCTGCCCGTTCGAAGTTGATCAGATTGGTGGTCAGGCGCAACAATGCGTTTACATTGCGTAGTGCCGTATTGGTATTGGCAATGCCGTCTTTGCTGAGTTGTTCTTTTTCCCGCAGCTCTTCCAATGGCGCTTTGATGAGAGTCAGTGGAGTACGGATATCATGTGCCGTATTGATGAAGAAGTGTATCTTTTCATCAGATACTTTCCTTTGTTTTCTCAGCATGATAAGCCGGATAGCGCTGATACCTATCAGACCCAAGACAACTGCATAAAGTAATAATGCCCACAGTGAAAGCCAGGCCGGTTGGGCTATGATGATTTTCATACTCCGTTCTTCCAGAACTATTTTCCTGTCCTCGTTGGATATGGCTCTCACGTGTAATACATATTCTCCCGGACTCAGATTTGTGAAACGGATTGTGTTTTCGTCATCTGGTTTACTCCATTCGTCGTAGAATCCTTCCATCTTATAAGAATAGAGAATATTAGAAGGATAGTCGTAATTGATGGACGATACTTTTACAGAAAATATGTTCTGGTTATATTTTAATTTAAGGACTTGAGTATCGTCGATATCCGTTTGAAGCGGGGAGTTTTTGTCTCCCGGATAGACGGTCTGATAAAACAGGTTAAAGTCACTGAAAACCATTTTGGAGGAGTAAGTTCTCGGTATCTTCATGTCTTTGTGAAATTCTACCGCTCCGTCTGAACTTCCGAATACAAAGAAACCGTTGCTCCGTAATGTACCTGATTCGGCATTGAAATGAATGGTCATCAAACCTTGTTCTCTGGTCCAGTTATGGAAAGTTCTCAGTTTTGGGACGAAACTGCTCAATCCGTTTTCCGTACTGATAAATATCTCACCATGGTGGTCGGATAGTATGGTGTAGATATTATTGGATATCAATGCACAGTTTTCCGTATGATAATGAGTGAAAAGTTTTACTTTCGGATCGTATATCAATAATCCCGAACCACTGGTTCCTATATAGAGGTTACCATCTTCTTGATACAGTGAGTATATGTAAGTTGACTCGACCGGTAATTTGATGCGTTCGAATCCGCCGGATTCTTTGTCTAACAGATACAATCCGGTGGCTGTGCCGATCCACATTTCGGCACTGTCTTTCTCTACAATGGAGGTGATAGAGTTCAAACCGCTATAAAGACGTATCGTTTTCTTGGTGATGTCGATCCGTTTCAAATTGTAATATCCCCCTGACCAGATATCATTCCGGGAATCTTTCATAATGGTCCGGATATATTTATCCGGGCGTATGTTCAGATGTGAGAACAGGGAAGGAGTGAAATATTCGACAGATAAACTTTTTTTGTTGATTTGATACATACCGGAATTGTATCCTCCTGCCCAGATTATGCCGGGGGCTACCTCACATAAAGTGGTAAAAATATGATTTTTATTGTTTGTGGATTCAAATGAACTGAGAAAAGAGTGCCACTGTTTAGTCTTGGAATAGTAGAGACTGATACCGTTAGTGGTGCCAAACCAAAGATCGCCTTCGGAATCTTCTATGATACTGTTTACCTGATCATTAATCAGTGATTGTTTGTTGCCAATGGAGTGTTTTATCCAGTTATAACCAGAATAGCGATTGTTGCGTACGGTAACCCCTATCGGGTAGTTGGCCAGCCAGATGCGGTCTTCTTCGTCTACATAAATATCGTTGATACTATTGCCGTTCATGGCATTGTTTTTATTATAATCGGCTACGATATAAGGGTTGGCCTGATAGGAGTCAATATTCATTTCGAATACCCCTGCACCATCGGTAGCTATCAGCAGTTCTTTGTTATTTAAGGGCTTGATGGCATTGATGCTGATGTCTGTCAGGGTTATCTGAGGCTGGAAACTTTGTTTGGTATTCATGTCATAGACATAAATACCCCGTTGAAAAGTTCCGATAAATAATTTTTTCGTTTTCTGATCGAAATACAATTCATTAATCTGTACTGCGATTTTATCCAATTTATCACAATGGATGAGTGAAAGCGTACCCTGTTTCAATTCTGCATAGTGTATCCCTTTTTCTGTACCTATAAAGAAGTGTGTTTCGTCTATTTGTGCGATATCCGTAATGGTTTCGTCTATTGCATTGGCTATTTCGGTGGTGTCTTGAGATTTTGTATCATACAGATAGATACTCTTTTCACAACACAACCAGATTGTATGACTGTTGTCGATGTAACTGTAGCTGACAGGTGCCGGCATGTCTTTGTTTTCCACAACGGGGAGTTTGTATACCAGTTCAAAGGTGTCGTGGGCTTTATCGTATCGGTATACTTTTCCTTTTTTCCCTATTTCCCATAATACACCTTCCGTGTCGATGTATAGCCAGTTCAGATTCAGTAAAGAGTTGACTTCTTCTTTGCCGTCCATTAGTTTGTATTGTTTGAACTCTTTACCGTTGTAACGGTCTATACCTTCATGAGTGAGAAACCACATATATCCTTTCCGGTCTTTTTGGATAGAATATACCCGCCTGTTGCTCAGCCCATCTTCTACACCTATGTATTTGTAGATTTGCGCTATACAAGAAAATGGAAATAGTAACAAAATAATAAGCCATTTCTTCATGTTAGTAAGACATTTAGAGTTACAAAACTTAGCTTTAAGGGGGGATGATTGTGTTACAAAATTAAGAAGTATTTTCGATATAACAAAATAAATCAGGAAGATAGGATTCTGTTTTATACTTCTACTTGATTAAAGTGTACAAGGTTTTGTATATTGTGTACATTGTGACGGTTACTTCTTTTAACTTTAGGAAAAGAGAATGCCTGCTTGAAACATTATGTAAAAAAAGCTGTCACTTCATATAGTGACAGCTTTTGAAAATGTTATCTTTAGAGGGATAATCTTTAAAGTCGTATTATTTCATTTTATCTTCCACCCATTTGCGTGCATTAACGAATGCTTCGATCCAAGGGGTTACTTGATCGCTATGGATGCGGTCGGCCGGATAGCATGCGTTCTGCCAAGGGAAGATAGCACGTTCCAAGTGTGGCATCATTGCTAAATGACGACCGTCTGCACTGGCTAAAGCCGCTATTGAATAATCCGAACCGTTCGGGTTGCCCGGATATTCGTCATACGAATATTTGGCGACTACATTGTATTTGTCTTCGCCATAAGGCAAAGAGAATTTTCCTTCTCCGTGGGCTACCCAAATACCTAACTTACTGCCACTTAATGAACCGAACATCACACTGCGGTTAGTCGGGATGGTCAGGCTTATGAAAGTGGATTCGAACTTATGAGAGTCGTTGTGAAGCATCTTACCTTGCTTTTTGTGTTCCGGATTGATAAGTCCCAATTCCATCATCAACTGGCAACCATTACAGATACCTAATGACAGGGTGTCTTCACGGGCATAGAATTTGTCGAGCGCTTCCTTGGCTTTCGGATTGAACAGGAAGCCTCCTGCCCATCCTTTGGCAGAGCCCAATACATCCGAGTTGGAGAAACCTCCACAGTAAACAATCATGTTTACATCTTCCAGTGTCTCGCGGCCACTGATAAGGTCGGTCATTGTCACATCTTTCACATCGAAGCCTGCCAAGTAGAGTGAATAAGCCATTTCGCGTTCACCGTTCGTTCCTTTTTCACGGATGATGGCAGCACGGATACCGCTTGGGGTGCGGCGGTCCGGTGTGATGCCGTATTGAGACAGTTTTCCTTTGAAAGTCGGCATGAATGCGAATTCCAGAGGTTGCATCTTGTAATTCTCAAAACGTTTCTTGGCACAGCCGTTCATGGATTGTTTACGGTCGAGCAGGTAAGAGGAAGCATACCATACGTCGCGCATATAGTCGATACCGAATTGGTAAGTAACCCCGTCTTTCGATACCAGAATGTGGCGTTCGTCGGTTGGCTTACCCAATTTGATGAAGCCTATACCGGCATCTTCCAGGATTTTTTTCACCTCTTCTTTATGTTTATCGGCAATTTGGATCACGATACCCGGATTCTCGGCAAAGAGAATTTTTACCATATCGTTTTCTTTCATTTTGTCTAAGTTGATGTCGAGACCGCCTTCCACATTGGCGAAGCACATCTCGAGCAGTGTGGTGATAAGACCTCCTGCCGAAATGTCGTGTCCTGCAAGGATCAGACCCTTTTTCACTAATTCCTGTACAGCTAAGAATGCATCACGGAAATATTCGGCATCTTGTACGCAAGGCACCTCGTCGCCTACTTTACCTAATGACTGTGCAAAGGCAGAGCCGCCTAACTTCAGTGCATCGAAGCTGAAGTCTATATGATAGAGCGTTGTCTTTTCATTGTTTACCAGTACGGGAGAAACTACTTTCTTTACGTCGGAAACTTCGCCGCCGGCAGAAACGATCACGGTTCCCGGAGAGATTACTTTCTCGCCGTCGGGATATTTCTGAGTCATGGACAAAGAGTCTTTTCCTGTAGGTACATTGATTTGCAGAGCACAGCAGAAATCGCTTAATGCCTTTACGGCTGTGTACAGACGGGCATCTTCTCCCTCTTGAGAGCGGCAGGGCCACATCCAGTTGGCCGATAATGAAATGCTGTCCATACCTTCGGCCATAGGTGCCCATACCAGATTGGTCAGTGCTTCACTGACAGAGAGAATGGAACCGGCTGCCGGATCGGCCAATGCCGCTTGCGGGGCATGTCCGATAGAGGTGGCGATACCTTTTTCGCCGCGGTAGTCCAGTGCTACGACACCGCAATCGCTTAGTGGCAACTGTATTTCGCCCTGACATTGCTGACGGGCTACTTTTCCTGTTACGGAACGGTCTACTTTATTTGTCAGCCAGTCTTTACAGGCTACTGCTTCCAACTGTAATACATTGGTGAGGTATTCGTGCAGCTTAGGTTGTTCATACACAGGCATTTCGTAGTGACGTTCTACGGTTTTGTCTATCATGTAAGTTTTTGGAGACGAACCGAACATCTGGTCTACCGCCAAATCGAACGGACGTATGCCGTCAGCTTGTTGGAAAGCAAAGCGATGGTCGCCGGTCGTTTCACCTACTACGTACATCGGAGCACGTTCGCGTTCGGCAATCTTGCGTACATGCTCGATAGCTTCTTCCTTGATGAGAAGCCCCATGCGTTCCTGTGATTCGTTGGCTATGATTTCTTTGGCAGAAAGGGTTTTGTCGCCGATTGGTAATTTGCTCATATCGATCAGGCCGCCGCATTCTTCTACCAATTCCGACAGACAGTTGACGTGGCCGGCCGAACCGTGGTCGTGAATGGACACTACCGGGTTCTCGTCTTCCTCGCAAAGGGCACGTACCACATTGTTGGCACGTTTCTGCATTTCTGCGTTGGCACGCTGCACGGCATTCAGTTCGATACCGCTACTGTAACGGCCTGTATCTACCGAAGATACCGAGCCGCCACCCAGTCCGATACGGTAATTGTCACCACCGATTACGACTACTTTATTGCCGGCTTCGGGTTGTCCTTTCAAGCAGTCGCGCTGTGTGCCGTAGCCTACACCGCCTGCCAGCATGATTACTTTGTCGTAGCCGTATATTTCATTGTTTTCCTTGTGTTCGAAAGTCAATACCGAACCGCAGATAAGCGGCTGTCCGAACTTGTTTCCGAAGTCACTGGCACCGTTGGAGGCTTTGATCAGGATTTGTTCCGGAGTCTGATACAACCATTTACGTACAGGCAGGATTTCTTCCCATGGACGGTCTTCATCCGTACGGGGATACGATGTCATGTAAACGGCAGTTCCGGCAATGGGCCATGAACCTTTACCGCCACCCATACGGTCGCGTATTTCACCTCCTGTACCGGTCGATGCGCCGTTGAAAGGCTCTACGGTAGTGGGGAAGTTGTGTGTTTCCGCTTTCAGAGAGATGACGCTTTTAATGTCTTTGATTTGGAAGAAATCTGGTTTGGAATGGTCGGCCGGTGCAAACTGTTCCACTACCGGGCCTTCTGCAAAGGCAACGTTGTCTTTATAGGCGGAGATTATTTTATTAGGATTTTCCTGTGTGGTCTTTTTTATCATCTGGAAGAGGGAAGATTCCTGTTCCACACCGTCGATGATAAACGTGCCGCCGAAGATTTTGTGACGGCAGTGTTCCGAATTGATTTGTGCAAAACCGAATACTTCCGAATCGGTCAGTTTACGGCCCAAGTCGTTTTCTACCTTTTTCAGATAGTCCATTTCTTCCTTGGAAAGAGCAAGTCCTTCCTTTTCATTGTACGCTTCTAAATCTTCGATATAGATAATCGGTTCCGGTTGGCGGTTAGTGGTGAATACGTTCTGATCCAACCCTTTGTACATGCGTTGCAGCATAGGGTCGTAGTCTGCATTTTCGTCTTTTACCGGGAAGTATTCTTCGATGCGGCTGATACCTTCGATACCCATGTTTTGGGTGATCTCTACGGCATTTGTACTCCAAGGGGTAATCATTTCGCGGCGCGGGCCTACGAAACAGCCTTTCAGGTTTTCTTCACTTTCCGCTTTAGCTTCTCCAAAAAGCCAGCAAAGTTTGTCACTATCGTCCGGGGCGAGCGGGTGGTTGCTCTCTACGGCAATCACACTCTTGGAAGGGGTTCTGAAAAAAAGAATCATGTTTTATATTTACGATTTACAATTTACGATTTACGATCAAAGCTTCTTCATGGTGTTGAAGACAGGCTCCTTTCTCTCTTTCTTGCGGTGCAAAGATAAACAAATTCATTGGTATCTGGAAGTTATGCGTGTTTTTTTCATGGAGGGATCAGGTGGAGTTTTCCGACAGTGCCCGGGTGGGATAAGTACGGCACTTTTCCCGATTATCGTATCAACCCTATCGAAAAAACGTTAAGAACCTATGACTGTCTCATAAAAAAGTGCGATATTTGCGACATGAATCAGATAGGAACAATTCTCGATATATTAATAAAGGGCTTTGCTATCGGCGTTATTGTCTCTGCTCCGTTGGGACCGGTCGGAGTCCTGTGTATCCAGCGTACCCTGAACAAAGGACGTTGGTATGGCTTTGTGACAGGTTTGGGAGCTTCTTTGAGCGATATTGCCTATGCGCTTCTTACCGGATACGGGATGAGTTTTATTTTTGATTATATCGATAAAAATATTTTCTATTTGCAACTGTTGGGAAGCATTATGTTGCTTGTCTTCGGAATTTATACGTTTCGCAGTAATCCGGTCAAGTCCATTCGTCCGGCATCCACTAATAAAGGCTCTTATTTCCATAATTTTGTTACGGCATTTGCCGTCACACTTTCCAATCCTCTTATAATCTTTCTCTTTATCGGTCTTTTTGCCCGTTTTGCTTTCCTGCAGCCCGGGGTTTTGCTTTTCGAAACCATTACCGGTTATCTGGCGATCGCTATCGGTGCATTGGTCTGGTGGTTCGGAATCACTTTTTTTGTTAATAAAGTGCGCAAGAAATTCAATCTGCGGGGTATCTGGATATTGAACCGCATCATAGGCAGTATTGTTATGCTGGTATCGGCAGTAGGGTTAGTGTACACGCTGCTCGGAGAATCGATTTATTGATAATAAAGGAAAATTGAAGAAATGAAGATAGCAGGACAGTTGAAAGAAAAGAATATTGCCGAATACCTTATATATATGTGGCAGGTAGAGGATATGATCCGTGCCAATGGTTGTGATATCGACCGGGTAGAGCAGACGATCATTTCCCGTTATCCGGAAGAAGAGCGTCCAGCCTTACGCGAATGGTACGGTAATCTTATCGGGATGATGCGCGAAGAGGACGTGCATGAGAAAGGACACTTGCAGATCAATCGGAACGTTATTATCAATCTGACGGATTTACATAATGCTTTGCTTGCATCGCCGAAGTTCCCATTCTATAATGCCGCTTATTTTAAGGCGCTTCCTTTCATAGTGGAATTGCGCAGTAAAAACGGCCGGAAGGAAGAACCCGAACTGGAGACTTGCTTTGAAGCATTGTACGGCGTGATGTTGCTTCGTTTGCAAAAGAAGGAGATCAGCCCCGAAACGACAAAGGCGATAGAGGCTATCAGCGGTTTCCTGTCATTGTTGGCCAATTACTATGACAAGGATAAAAAAGGAGAATTGAAATTAGAAGATTAATATATGAGAATATTAGTAACCGGAGCCAATGGACAACTTGGCAACGAGATGCAGGTGCTTGCCAAAGAGAATCCGCAGCACATTTATTTTTTTACCGATGTCCGGGAACTGGATATTTGCGACGAACAGGCCGTACGTGCATTTGTTACGGAAAATGAAATCGACGTGATCGTGAATTGTGCCGCATATACGGCAGTAGACAATGCAGAGGATAACCGTGAATTGTGTGATAAGCTGAATCATGTGGCTCCTGGATATCTGGCGCGTGCCGCGCAAAGCCGTGGTGCCGCCATTATACAGGTTTCTACGGATTACGTTTTCGATGGAACAGCTCACATCCCTTACAATGAAGACGAACCTACTTGTCCGGCTTCCGTATATGGTTTCACCAAGTTGGCGGGAGAGCAGGCTGTTGCCGAAGGATGCGAGAAGGCGGTTATAATCCGTACAGCATGGCTTTATTCCATCTATGGAAATAATTTCGTAAAGACCATGATGCGCCTGGGACGTGAGCGTGACAATCTTGGGGTTGTTTTCGACCAAGTGGGAACGCCGACTTATGCCAACGATCTGGCATCTGCCATTTATGCTATTATAAATAAAGGTGTAGTGCCCGGAATTTATCATTTCAGCGATGAAGGTGTCTGTTCATGGTATGATTTTACGAAGGCAATTCATCGTCTGGCGGGTATTGTCACTTGCAAAGTACGTCCGCTTCATACGGCGGATTATCCGGCAAAAGCTCCCCGTCCGGCCTATTCCGTATTGGATAAGACAAAGATTAAAACCACTTTCGATATTGAAATCCCACATTGGGAAGAGAGCCTTGCGCGTTGCGTGGCACTATTGAATGACTAATTTACAATATGACAGAAAATACAGAAATACAAAGAAGGCGGACATTCGCTATTATTGCGCACCCGGATGCCGGTAAGACATCTTTGACAGAAAAGTTATTGCTTTTTGGTGGACAGATACAGGTGGCCGGTGCGGTGAAAAGTAATAAAATCAAAAAGACGGCAACCTCGGACTGGATGGAGATCGAGAAACAGCGTGGTATTTCGGTAACCACCTCCGTGATGGAGTTTGACTACCGTGATTATAAGATTAACATCCTCGATACCCCGGGTCACCAAGACTTTGCCGAAGATACTTATCGCACACTGACTGCCGTAGACAGTGTTATCATTGTGGTGGACGGTGCCAAAGGTGTGGAGACGCAAACGCGTAAGTTGATGGAGGTATGCCGCATGCGTAATACGCCTGTTATCATCTTCGTCAATAAAATGGACCGAGAGGGAAAAGATCCGTTCGATCTGCTCGATGAGCTGGAAGAAGAACTGATGATTCAGGTACGTCCGCTTTCTTGGCCGATAGAGCAGGGACCGCGTTTTAAAGGCGTATATAATATATATGAGAATAAGTTAGATCTTTATCAACCCTCGAAACAGGTGGTGACGGAGAAAGTGGAAGTCGATATCAACAGCGATGAACTGGACAAGCAGATTGGTGAAACACTGGCAGATAAACTACGTGGTGATCTGGAATTGATTGAAGGTGTTTATCCTGAATTCGATAACGAGACTTATCTGGCAGGAGAATGCGCTCCTGTGTTTTTCGGTTCGGCATTGAATAACTTCGGTGTTCAGGAACTTTTGAACTGTTTCGTAGAGATTGCTCCGAGTCCCCGTCCTGTGCAGGCCGAGGAGCGTGAGGTGGAACCGGATGAACCGAAGTTTACCGGATTCGTTTTTAAGATTACGGCCAATATCGATCCGAATCACCGTTCGTGTATCGCTTTCTGTAAAATCTGTTCGGGTAAGTTTACGCGTAATGCACCCTATTTGCACGTGCGTCATGGCAAGACGATGCGTTTTTCATCGCCTACCCAGTTTATGGCGCAGCGCAAAACGACAATTGATGAAGCGTATGCCGGTGATATTATCGGTCTGCCGGATAACGGAACTTTCAAAATCGGTGATACGCTGACAGAGGGCGAGCAATTGCATTTCCGTGGATTACCCAGTTTCTCTCCGGAGATGTTCAAATACATAGAGAATGCCGATCCGATGAAACAGAAACAACTTGCCAAAGGTATCGATCAGTTGATGGACGAGGGTGTGGCACAGTTGTTCGTCAATCAGTTCAACGGTCGCAAAATCGTCGGTACGGTGGGGCAACTCCAGTTTGAGGTAATCCAATATCGTCTGCTCAATGAATATAACGCTTCGTGCCGTTGGGAACCGCTAAGCCTTTATAAAGCCTGCTGGATTGAAAGTGATGATCCCGAAGAACTGGAAGCTTTCAAGAAGCGCAAATATCAATACATGGCAAAAGACCGTGAAGGGCGCGATGTGTTCCTTGCCGACTCCAATTATGTATTGCAAATGGCACAAATAGATTTTAAGAACATCAAATTCCATTTCACGAGCGAGTTTTAATAATGTGCCAATAGGAGAATATGCCAATGTGCCAATTAGCTGCGCTGTTATAGCGAATGCTGATTGGCACATTGGTATATTATCCCATTATCTCATTAACGCATTCTTTTTATTGGCATATTGTCACATTGGCACATTGTCCTATTGGCACATTATTTCTAATTGCGATTTAGCTTTTTTTATTCTTTTCCTCCTTTATTTTTTCTTCTTTTATTGGTAATTTCGAACGATTTTTTGAAAAATCGATCAAACAACTAATAATTTATTATATGGAAAACTTAGAAACAGCGTTTTTGCTGATGGTAGTCGGTATGGCTACTGTGTTCGTAATTTTACTTATCGTCATTTATCTGGGTAAACTATTGATTTCGTTGGTCAACAAATATGCTCCGGAAGAAGTCGTACCTGCCAAACAGGCTTCCCGCGTTCCTGCGGCTATTCCCGGTAATATCTTAGCTGCCATTACTGCCGCCGTCAATGTAGTAACCCAAGGCAAGGGTAAAGTATCGAAAGTAGAAAAATTGTAAAACACAACTAATTAGGAATATGAAAAAAGAAATCAAATTCAGCTTGGTTTTCAGAGACATGTGGCAGAGTGCCGGAAAGTATGTACCCCGTGTAGACCAGCTCGTTAAAGTAGCTCCTGCTATTATCGAAATGGGATGTTTTGCCCGTGTTGAAACCAATGGCGGTGGTTTTGAACAAGTAAATCTTTTATTTGGTGAAAATCCCAACCGTGCTGTCCGTGACTGGACAAAACCTTTCCACGAAGCCGGTATACAAACTCATATGCTCGATCGTGCTCTCAACGGACTTCGCATGAGTCCTGTTCCTGCCGATGTGCGTAAACTCTTCTATAAGGTAAAGAAAGCTCAGGGTACTGACATCACACGTACTTTCTGCGGATTGAATGATGTCCGTAACATTGCTCCCTCTATTACCTACGCCCACGATGCCGGTATGATTTCGCAATGCTCGCTCTGCATTACCCATTCCCCCATTCACACGGTGGAGTATTACACCAACATGGCTTTGGAATTAATCAAATTGGGAGCCGATGAAATTTGTATCAAGGATATGGCAGGCATCGGCCGTCCCGTTTCTTTGGGTAAAATAGTAGCCAATATCAAGGCTGCGCATCCCGAAATCCCCATTCAGTATCATAGCCATGCCGGGCCCGGTTTCAATATGGCAAGCATTCTCGAAGTCTGTGAAGCCGGATGCGACTATATCGACGTAGGGATGGAACCCCTCTCGTGGGGAACCGGACATGCCGATCTGCTCAGTGTGCAGGCCATGCTGAAAGATGCAGGATTCCAGGTGCCGGAGATCAATATGGAGGCTTACATGAAAGTACGTGCTTTGGTGCAGGAATTTATGGACGATTTTCTCGGTCTCTACATCAGTCCGAAGAACCGCCTGATGAATTCTCTACTGATTGCTCCCGGGCTCCCGGGTGGTATGATGGGCAGCCTTATGGCCGATTTGGAAACTAATTTAGAGTCTATCAACAAATACAAAGCGAAACACAATCTGCCCTTTATGACGCAGGATCAACTGCTTATCAAACTGTTCAACGAAGTGGCTTATGTATGGCCCCGTGTGGGCTATCCTCCTTTGGTGACGCCGTTCAGCCAATACGTCAAGAATCTGGCTATGATGAACGTGATCGCTATGGAGAAAGGTAAAGACCGTTGGGGAATGATTGCCGATGATATCTGGGATATGATTTTGGGTAAAGCAGGACGTCTGCCGGGGCAATTGGCTCCCGAAATTATCGAGAAAGCCGAACGCGAAGGCCGTAAGTTCTTCGATGGCAATCCGCAGGATAACTATCCCGATGCGCTCGATAAATATCGTAAATTGATGAAAGAGCAGAAGTGGGAGACAGGGCAGGACGATGAGGAACTCTTTGAATATGCCATGCATCCTGCACAATACGAGGCTTATAAAAGTGGCAAAGCGAAAGAAGACTTCCTGGAAGATGTTGCCAAGCGTCGTACCGAACGGGATAAATCTCCGTTGGAAGACGCCAAACCGAAAACTCTCACCGTACAAGTAGACGGACAAGCTTATCGTGTTACGGTGGCTTACGGTGATGCCGAACTCCCTGTTGCGCCGGCAGCCACTGCTCCGGCAGGAGAGGGCAAAGATGTACTTTCTCCATTGGAAGGAAAATTCTTCTTGGTGAAAAATGCACAGGAGACGGCTTTGAAAGTAGGTGATGCGGTGAAGGAGGGTGATGTACTCTGCTATGTGGAAGCCATGAAGACCTACAATGCTATCCGTGCGGAATTCGGTGGCACGGTGACAGCTATTTGTGTCAATCCGGGAGATACTGTTTCTGAAGATGATGTATTAATGAAGATAGGATAATGAACGAGATATTTGAGAACTTATACGACATGACTGCTTTCAGCAATATCATTGCCGAACCGCAGTTTCTGATAATGTACGCCATCGCTTTCGTTCTGCTCTATCTGGGCATTAAGAAACAGTATGAACCATTGTTATTGGTGCCCATCGCTTTCGGTGTGTTGCTTGCCAACTTTCCGGGCGGTGATATGGGAGTGATCCAAGCGGACGAAAACGGTATGGTGATGGTGAACGGTGTGATGAAGAGCATTTGGGAAATGCCCTTACACGACATTGCCCATGAATTGGGATTGATGAACTTCATCTATTATATGTTGATAAAGACCGGCTTTCTGCCGCCGATTATTTTTATGGGTGTAGGTGCATTGACCGATTTCGGTCCGATGTTGCGCAATCTGCATCTCTCTATATTCGGAGCAGCCGCTCAGTTGGGCATCTTTACAGTGCTGTTAGTGGCTATCCTGATGGGATTTACTCCCAAAGAAGCCGCTTCATTAGGTATTATCGGTGGTGCTGACGGTCCTACGGCCATCTTTACCACTATTAAGTTAGCTCCGCATCTGTTGGGGCCGATTGCTATTGCTGCATATTCTTATATGGCTTTGGTACCGGTAATTATTCCGATGGTAGTCCGTCTGCTTTGCAGTAAGAAAGAGTTGAGCATCAATATGAAGGAGGAGGAGAAGAAGTATCCTTCAAAGACTGAGATCAAGAATCTGCGCGTTTTGAAGATTGTTTTCCCGATTGTGGTGACTACGGTTGTTGCCCTTTTTGTGCCGAGTGCCGTGCCTTTGATCGGTATGTTGATGTTCGGTAATCTGGTGAAAGAGATCGGTAGCAATACGTTCCGTCTGTTTGATGCCGCTTCTAATAGCATCATGAATGCAGCTACCATTTTCCTCGGGCTCTCGGTAGGTGCAACCATGACTACGGAGGCTTTCTTGAATTGGACAACAATCGGTATCGTAGTGGGCGGCTTCCTTGCTTTTGCATTAAGTATTGCCGGAGGTATTCTTTTTGTGAAGCTGTTCAATCTCTTCTCCAAGAAAAAGATCAATCCGCTGATCGGTGCTACCGGACTGAGTGCCGTACCTATGGCCAGCCGTGTGGCAAATGAAATAGCTTTGAAGTACGATTCGAAAAATCATGTGTTGCAGTATTGCATGGCAAGTAATATTTCCGGGGTTATCGGCTCGGCCGTGGCTGCGGGAGTGCTGATTTCGTTCTTGGCGTAAATATTTTTAATATTACCCTTGTTTTATAAGAAAAATTATCCGGAATATATGAGGATTTCATGAATCGTTGAAATTGTTCTCTTATATTCCGGATTTCTACTGTATTTTGTTTATTATAGGTGCTTTTACTCTATATTTAAAAAAGACTTTTCTTTAATTTATCAAAGCATTACTTTATAACTAATACATTCAGTCGCATTGTTACCTTTCAGAATATACAAGCCGCTGGGAATATTTGGTTTGATAGAAAAGTTTTTGTTTGTGCTTTGAAAAGTACTTACGGCTTTTCCACTTTCATCATATAAGACAAACTGATACCCCTCGTATCCATATATTATGATTTGATTATCTTTACTGTAAACGGCTTTTGGTGTTTCTATATCGTTGATTCCGGTACCTTTGGATACAGTTATGTGGATTGGTTGCTCTGTAATTACACCATTAGATTCGACAGCTAATGTTATAGTAGTTTCTCCAGCAGATTTAGGAGTAATTACCAATAAGTTGTTTTCTAAAGTTGCTGTGGCTATTGTTTCATTGCCTATGTTTTTCAACGTTTTGGTAATGTTATATGCCAAGTTATCTTTATCTGTAATTTTTCCTGCTAAATTTATTTTTTGGGTTCCATCATTAATCTTTAGTGATAATGATTCTTCCAAATTATTTATTTCTGGTGCATATTTATCAGGGAAGATCGGTATTGCTTGGAACCAATAATATTGTTTCAATTTGAGTGTCTTTTTCAATTCTCCACTGGTACCATTTACGATATGTATCCAGTTGTGTTCATAGTTAGTGCTACCTCCGCTTTGAGTTGTCATTATCAATAATTCGTCAGTACGATCATCATACCGAAGGGTTCCATAAGTTGTTTGTTTCGTCTCGGGTGCCGATCCTTCAAGTTCTGAGATTGTAAATAAGGGCTTAAGATTATTAATTTCAGTTCCTATTTCGTAACAATAATAGTTTGAGCCTCCTTCCATTATGTTACTTCCACCATTCCAGTAGAGATTGTTTTTTGTACGACTTGCACAGAATGGGGTCGGTCTCCATGCACCCCATGAACAAGTGATTTCTGCACCTTGAGGAAGATTTAATGTTTCTTCAATTTCTAATGTTTCTGGATTTAAACAGTCCAGGGTTGTACTGGATGCTAACCAAACATTTCCGTCGAAGCTCTGTGTGATACCTTGTATGTTTACATTTTCAATACATTTTATAAGTTGGTCAGTTTCTGTATCGATGATATTTGTTCCCTTGTCTTGCTGGATTGCAAACACATATTTTCCAGCTTTTATCATGTCTCCTATTTGTCCATTATATAAGTCAATACCTTGAGTTCCCTCGATAATGTTCCCGACTTTCATGTTTTTGACATCAAAAACGACAACTCCTTTTGTTGTGCCAAGATATATTTTATTAGGATTTACGCCAACAATCGAACGGCCATCGCCTCCACCTATCGTTTCGAATCCTTTTATTTTTTTCAAAGTTTTGGCATCCATTATTACTAAACGTCCACCACCGGGATTAGGATCGCCTGCATCTTCTTCTTGTTTGGATGTAACATATAGATTACCTCCATAAACAATTCCGTAACATGACGTTGCACCGAAAGCTTCTCCTTTGTTTTCTCGTTCATAAACACGATACATTAATTCTTGATCTTTTGTAAGAAAATTCATATCTCCGTTTTCGTGTCCATACCAAGCTTCGTTCAGAATAAATGTTCCATCCTGGTATCCGTCATAAGGGGTACGATCTAAGTCTTTGACTATTAATCGGACTGTAACAGATACTCCACTATTGTCTTGGGCAGTAGCGGTGAGGGTCGTTTCACCTATTTTGTGTGCTACGATATTGTCTTGATAAAAACTAGCTATCTCGTTGTCCTTAATGGTATATTTTACCTTTTTTACAGTTGCATTCTCTGGTAAAATGATTGGAGTGGGACGGTATATGTCTTTATATTCTATTTCGATTTTTCCATCGGTTCCTAATTGAATTTCAGTTACAGGATGGTTGTTGGTAACGTTGACTGTATAGGATGCAATTATGGCATTTTCTCCTGTTGGATACAGACTTTTGGCTGTTATAGTGGCTTGTCCTTCTGTCTCTTTTGTAGTTACTGTACCGGTTTTGGTTACTTGTACTATTTCAGAATTGCTACTTTCATAAGAAATCTGAGTAAATGTGGCATCTTGAGGAGAGATGATTAATTGGTTTACTATATTTTCTCGTATACCGGCCGTGATCATTTCTTTTTCGAAACGGAGATCGGTAATTGTTTTTTTCGGTGCTCCTACCGTTACGCAACATAAATTGGATTCATATTTTATCCAAGTATTTTTATCTATAATAACAGCTTTAATGTAAGTAATGCCTATTCCTCCTGCAAAGACCAATGTACCTTTTTTCCCGTCTGATCCTTTACTTACTTGAGTCAAAATAGTTTTGGAGGTATCTGTATTACCATTTTTATCGCATATATACCAACTGAGGTTATACCCTTTAGGCATATCAGTCTCTCCTGATATGATAGCAGTAATTGTCGGTGGTTCATCACTGAGAATAGTATTTAATGTCTCAGGTAAAGTGACGCTGATTGTTGTTGGCTCATTTGAGGTAAATTGGCCGCTAACGGATGTTTCTTCTGTTATTATTTGTCGTTCTGAAAGAACTCCTCCTTGTATGGTTGCGCAGACAGTAATGGCTAAAAATAGAAATAATATATTTTTCATAAATAACAAATTAATTATTGATTTAGTAAATGTAAGTCATTGATTCCCATTACTTCGGTAGATGTTTCTCCTAACCATCCGCAGTATTGATTGACTCCTGTATATATTTTTATAAAATCCACACCAGGCAGGTGTACTGGATTTCCCTGTTTGTCCACAGCCCATTCTATTTTGAAATTTGATGTATCTTCTTTGTTGAGTCCATTGTCGGCATATCCCCAAGGGTAAGCATATAATACCCAATATTTACCGATTCCGCTTTCATCTTTGGCGTTTTGGGGAAGAAGAGTACCTTCGAATTCCATTTCAGCATCTTCTATCCATAGAGGGTAGTATTCTTGTTTGTGATATCTATTTTTATAAATATATCCTCCTTGCTGCTGGTTGTCTGTCCATAAAATATATTCGGCATCTATATTCCAGAATTGTTCGTCTTCCGGTGCTTCAACAGGTTCGTGACCTTCGTCTGGACGATAATAAGTTATTTTGTAATTTTTGATGGTTTCCTCTTTGTTATATTCGCTTCCTGCCAATTCATACCATTCGTCATCATCGGCAATACCGTTTTTATTTCGGTCGTAAGCTACCATAACAATTCCTGGTTCACAACTTCCACCTTCTTCGGGAGCATTTGGATTCGGATTGGAATTTGCATAAAAGGCATTTCCCAGAACTTTAAAATCATATTTTCCGGGCACATTTACAATAGTATGATCAAAACCACAGATTACGTAACCGCCATATCCTCCTAAACTTATTAATATTCGTGTGTTATAACCGATTGACTCGAGTGCTTTTCGGTTCATTGTGCTTTGTGTGTCGCCTATTTCATATTTAGGAAGCTCGTTTATGAATTGCCCAGGTGCAGGCTTATATTCTGGCACAGAAGTTATGTAAGGAGAGTAGGTGGTTTCTTCTTGGTTTACAGTAATGGGAAAGTTTAATGTACTGGCTTTTTGCTCTTCATTAATTACTTTTAGAGTAATCGAATATTTTCCGGGATCCAAAGCTATAAACTCTAACTCTTCTTGTGTAGAAATAACAGAATCACCTATACTCCATTGCATGTTGTATTGGTTATTTCCGGATATAGAAGGGAGGATGGAAAGTACTTTACAGCGCGGAGTTTGAAACCCTCCTTCTGGTATGTTGATTGTAATATTCCCATCATCAGTGGTTACTGTGCTGGGTAATTCGGGATCTTCGGAACAGGAAGTTGTACCGATATAGAAAAAAATACTTACTAATAGGCCGGCAGTTAACCGGTGAACTTGATAATGAATCATATAGGTAAGGTTTTTATA
>NZ_HF991002.1:0-5739 GCF_000432295.1 Bacteroides sp. CAG:189 | reverse complement strand
TATTAATAAATTAAAGCAAAATTTTGGAAAGGTAGGGGTAGCAGAAGCTTTATCAAAAGCTGATTATAAAAGTCATTGGCTGACTTTGACTCATAATTTAATTGGTTGTCCGGAATTTGAAATGTGGACAGATATTCCTTCCCAATTTGTAAATGCATCTATTAATAAATCAGGGAATAATCTTACTGTAAATTCGATGATTGATGACACTAATATTGCTTTAAAAGGTTTGTTTAGTAGCGATAATGTTACTTTAAAAACAGGTAGTAACTGTACGTTTACTGATATTCCAAAGAATTATTTAGTGACTCTTTATAAACATGATTATTTACCTTACATTTATCCTATTTATTTGCAGAATGAATCGGTGACTGGAACATATTATTTGAAAGGAAATAAAATGTATTTAGGTAATCATGTGGATAATACAAAAGATATCGGCAACTTTGTAATTAAATCCGGTACTGATATTATTTTAGATGTTTCTGATGAGTTAATATTGGATGCCGGAACAGAAATAGAACTGGGTGCTACTTTTGAAGTCAATATTAAATAAAGAGAGACTATGAAGAAATTTTTTTTATTGTATTTACTGTTTTTTATTGGTAATACTTATTTATATGCACAGTCTGATACAAATTTTGCTTCATCATCAGTTGATGCGTATAAACCGTTCATCATGAACGGCACTTGCGAATGGTTTACCGTAGAATGGTATGATAATTATTACAAGCACAGCATTAGTGCGGAAGATACTACAATTCAAAGTAAGACTTACAAGAAAGTATTTTATCAAGAGTGTAGAAAGATGGATAGGGAATACGTAGGAGCAATCCGGGAAGAGGATAAGCGGATTTATTATTGGCCTACGGAAAGAGAAATACAGACAGAAATGCTTCTTTATGATTTTAATATGAAAGTAGGTGATTGTATTTCTTACTATGGCGGTGATGTGAATCTGAAATTGGCTCGTATTGATAATGTACAGATAGAAGGGGAAACACGTAAGCGTTACTATTTTTATGATATGGATTATGATCCGGATCAGATTTATCCTTATGACTCATGGATTGAGGGTATTGGGAGTGAGCAGGAGTTAATGAGACCTTTTTCGCCATTAAGGACATGTATGGGTTGTCATTTTACGGGTGAAATGTGTACATCAGGGTGATAAAGTGATTTATCGGGAGGATACAGATAGTCCATGCAGTTGTGAACAAGGTCAATCTGTTCGAGATAATGATGCGGACAAAGAATTTCGGATTCTCAAAAATCTGATCGAGAATAATTTGCTTTCCATTGAACTGAAAGATGCAAAATTCAATAAGATGCAAATCTATTCGTGGGATGGAAAAATCTTGGTAACTAAAGATATTCATATAAATAATGGTACATTGGATGTACCTCTTATGAAGCTGCAAGCTGGTAATTATATTCTGATTCTTTCTTGCGAAGATGGCAACAGGGAATCGACTCATATTATCATTCTATAAATTGAAAAAAGGAGTAATCAAGCGCTTGTTTACTCCTTTTTTATATACCCTGTACTCCTCTTTGCGAAGAATTATTTCACCCTCAGCCTGTCGAAACCTTCTCCGTATACTCCGATTACCGAGCTTTGAGAGATGAATGCATTCGGATCGATATCTTTCACCAATCGGAATATCTCTACCGATTGGCGCTTATAGGCAAGCACTACGAGTACTTTTACATTGTGCTTGCTATACCATCCCACGCCATCAAGTACAGTCACTCCACGATGCGTCTCTTTGGTGATGCGATCGGCAATCTTTTCATACTCTTTGGAAAAGATGAAGAACTGTACGGACTGGCGGGCGCTGTTTACGATATAATCCAGTACGAAGCCGATGATAAGCAGGGTTACAAAACCGAATATTACCCTTCGCCAGTCGTTGAAGATGAAATAGCAGGAGCTGATAATGACGACGTCGCATATCATAATCATGCGTCCTAAAGTGACATCTTTATATTTATTGACAATGGCGGCAATGATATCCGTACCGCCGGTGCTTCCGTTGCAGTTGAACACTACGCCTAAACCTATACCACACATGGCAGCTCCTATCAGACAAGCCATGAAGTCCTGTCCTTCACCCAATACCTTGGGAGGAACACCGTCTGCTCCGTTCACCACCAATTGCAGAAACCACAAAAGGAAAGTGAGCATGAAAATGGCATACGTGGTCTTGATGCTGAATTTCGGGCCAAGTATTTTGATGGCAAATGTCATCAGTACGGCATTGATGATGAAATATGACCACTGGATGGGAAATCCGGTGGCATAATAGATAATGGCACCAATACCTGTCGTTCCTCCGGTAGTAATCTGATACGGGATCAGAAAAGCAGCCCAACCGAGAGCATAACTGAATAATCCGAGCGTGATGAAGATATAATCCCGGGCTTCCCGCATCACTTCAGCTTTTGTAGGTTTATGCATACAGATTCTATTTTAAATCACAACGTTTACGATCTTTTTCGGTACTACGATCACCTTTTTCGGTGTTTTGCCTTCCGTCCATTTCTGAGAGCGTTCGTCGGCCAATACGGCAGCCTGAATGGCATCGCTGGCGGCATCAGCCGGGAATTCCATGTTGAAACGGGCTTTACCGTTGAAAGAGATGGTATAATTTATCACGTCCTCTTTCAGGTATTCTTCATTGAAAGCGGGCCATTGCGCATCACAAACGGAAGTGGTGTGTCCCAATGTATCCCATAGCTCTTCGCATACGTGCGGTGCAAAAGGTGCAAGAGTGATAATCAGTGGTTCCAATATCTCTTTCTTGCTGCATTTCAATGTGGAAAGCTCGTTGACGCAAATCATGAATGCACTGACTGAAGTGTTGTAGGAGAACTGTTCGATGTCTCCGGTCACTTTCTTGATCAGTTTGTGCAGGGATTTCAATTCGTCTTTTGTAGCCGGTTCGTCCGTTACGGTATATTCTCCGTTACGATTGTAAAACAGTGACCAGAATTTACGGATAAAGCGGTGTACACCGTCGATACCGTTTGTATCCCAAGGTTTGGCCTGCTCTACCGGGCCGAGGAACATTTCATACATACGAAGGGTGTCGGCACCGTATTTTTCAACGATCATATCCGGATTGACAACATTGAACATCGATTTACTCATCTTTTCTACTGCCCAGCCGCAGATGTATTTGCCGTCTTCAAGAATAAATTCTGCTGTCTCGTATTCGGGACGCCAGGCTTTGAAGGCTTCTAAATCCAAAATATCATTCGATACGATGTTCACATCTACGTGGATGGGAGTAGTATCGTATTGATCTTTCAGATTCAAGGATACGAACGTATTGGTATTCTTGATGCGGTATACGAAATTACTACGTCCCTGTATCATTCCCTGGTTGACGAGCTTCTGGAACGGTTCTTCCGTGATGGAAACACCCATATCATACAAGAACTTGTTCCAGAAACGGGAATAAATAAGGTGGCCGGTAGCATGTTCGGTACCGCCGACGTAAAGGTCGACGCTCTGCCAATACCGGTCGATAGCCGGGTCTACAAGTGCCTGGTTGTTGTGTGGGTCCATATAGCGCAGATAATAGGCTGATGAACCGGCAAATCCCGGCATTGTATTCAGTTCGAGCGGGAAGATGGTGACGTGGTCGATTTTCTCGTTTTCCACTACGCAATGATGGGTAGTATCCCATGCCCATTTGGTGGCATGTCCTAATGGCGGCTCGCCTGTCTCGGTAGGCAGGAACTTGGCTACTTCGGGGAGTTCGAGCGGCAGATATGCTTCTTCAATGGTACAAGGCATACCGTCTTTATAGTAAACCGGGAACGGTTCACCCCAATAGCGCTGGCGGGAGAAGATGGCATCACGAAGACGGAAGTTTACTTTTACACGTCCCAACCCGGTGGTTTTGATGTATTCCTTTGTTTTGGCTATGGCTTCTTTTACTGTCAAACCGTTTAATACCAATCCGCCTTCGGGAGTGCCCGGACGGGGAGAGTTCATCATGATACCCTCTTTGGCATCGAAACTCTCTTCACTGATATCGCATCCTTCGATCAACGGACGGATTTCAAGGCCGAAATGTTTGGCAAAAGCATAGTCGCGGCTGTCATGCGCAGGTACGGCCATGATGGCACCTGTACCATAACCGGCCAGTACATAGTCGCTGATCCATACGGGAATAGCTTCATTGGTGAGCGGATTAATGGCATAACTTCCCGAGAATACACCGCTTACGCTACGGTCGGCGATACGTTCGCGTTCTGTACGTTTCTTGGTACGTTCCAGATAAGCGTCTACTTCTGCCTGTTGTGCAGGAGTGGTCAGTTGCGCTACTAATTCGCTTTCCGGTGCAAGTACCATGAAGGTTACCCCGAACACTGTGTCGGCACGGGTAGTGAATATGGTGAATTCAATATCGGAATCTTTTACTTTGAACTGCATTTCCGCACCTTCCGAACGGCCGATCCAGTTACGTTGGGTCTCTTTCAGAGATTCTGTCCATTCTACGGTGTCCAGTCCGTCGAGCAGACGTTGTGCGTAAGCAGATACGCGCAGGCACCATTGACGCATTACTTTCTGAATGACCGGGTAACCGCCACGTTCGGAAACACCGTCCACTACTTCATCATTGGCAAGCACGGTTCCTAAATCCGGACACCAGTTTACCATTGTATTGCCAAGATAAGCGATGCGGTAGTTCATCAGGATTTCCTGCTGTTCCTTTTCGCTTTTTGCTTTCCACTCATCGGCTGTAAAGCTGAGTTCTTCGCCGCAGGCAACATTCATACCTTCCGTACCGGTGGTTTCGAAAGCGCTGATCAGTTCTTCGATCGGACGGGCTTGTTGTTCGTCGTTACAGTAATAGCTGTTGAACATCTTAATGAATGCCCACTGCGTCCAATGATAATATTCCGGGTCACAAGTACGTATTTCGCGGCTCCAGTCGAAAGAGAATCCTATTTTATCGAGCTGTTCACGATAGCGTTCGATATTCTTAACGGTGGTAATCGCAGGGTGCTGTCCGGTTTGGATGGCATATTGTTCGGCAGGAAGTCCGTATGCATCATATCCCATCGGATTCAGTACATTGAAACCTTGCAGTCGTTTGTAGCGGGCATAAATGTCCGAAGCAATGTATCCTAACGGATGTCCTACGTGCAGACCTGCTCCCGACGGGTAGGGGAACATGTTGAGTACATAGAATTTTTGTTTCGATTCATCTTCTTTCACCTGGTAGGTTTTATGGTCTACCCACTGCTTTTGCCACTTCTTTTCAATATCCCTGAAATTATATTCCATAGCGATAATCCTTTTGTTTAGAGTGATTTATTATGTAATGTCATTAATTAGGGAACAAATTTACGTGATTATTTTCAGATAACCACAAAGTTAAGTGAAAATCAATGTGCAGTTGGTGTAGTTGGAGAGAGTGTAAATGAAAGATAATGGTAACGTATGGGCATAAAAAAAGGAGCAACGCCTTGCTCCAACCTTTGTTAACCTTAAATCTAATACTATGAAAAACACGATGCAAAGATACGGACATTAGCGAAATCTGCAAATTATCCAAGCAAAAAAGTATGTTTTATAACATCGTTTAAGAAAAGATATTCTCTTGTTAATACTTGGTAAGAATTACCGGGAGGTTTTTATCATTTGATAATAAAACCTGAATGATTCATGATCAGTAGTATGTAGATCAGTAGTCAAGTAGTAAGTAGTCAAGTAGTTAA
>NZ_HF991001.1:23452-82109 GCF_000432295.1 Bacteroides sp. CAG:189 | reverse complement strand
TCATGGTAAATCATCCACCGCTTGATGCGAGTGTGGATATCCGTCACTACGCCGCCCAAGAAGTCCAACTGCTCCGGCTCCAGTGCGTAGGCGAAGAACTCCATCAGGATGGAGACATAAATCACCGCCCTGAATATCTTGTAAAAACCCTGTAACTCTTTGCTTTCTTCCATTTACTTTACGATGATGTTGGGTGATAATGAGAAAAGATGAAGGATGCCACGGTGGACACCCTCCAATCCTCTTATGAGTTTTATTCGTAGCCGTTGATGGTCTTCTCAGACTCTACTGTCCACGGAGAAATAGTTGCAGATATGACCTCCAAGGTGTTGCGTACAGGCTTCAATGAATAGCTGTAGGAATGACCCGCTTTCCACGTGTCGTTTGTGAGGAATACGAAGTTCTCCCCATTGCTGAGTTGCAATGTCATGTCTGGCATAACCTGTGCAGGAACATAAAGCGTATATTCCATGTGGTCACTTTGTGGGTCGCCGAAATAATAGGTCGTCACCGACTCGTCACTGCATTCTACCTTTCCGGTCTTGATGTTGAAAGTACCGCTGTCAAAATAACCGACGAACGTGAGTAGGCTTCCTGCAAAATCATTGGTGGTGAAACCGTATTCTGGTGAGGTATAGACCTTGATGATGACACGCACCATCTGATGGGTGAAGTTCAATGTAAGGCTCGGATTGGCGTATGATGCCGCTCCACTGGCAAACAGAAAATCATTGACCTTCTGCTCACTCTGTACAGCTGCCTCCGGCACTTGGAACTCTATGAGGTCGTTGGTAGGATTTGCCGTATAGGGATAGTAGGCATTGAAGGTGTGAGTGTCTGTGTCCGTGAAAAACACCTTGTTGGCTGACACAAACTGATTCGTGCCGCCGCTTCGGGTGAACTTCATATTGTTGATCATCCCTGTGGAAGAGATGCCAATCATATCATTGAGTTCCCACTGGTTGTCAACGGCTCGTGTGGAAACGGCAGGTTGCAGCATCTCCAGATTGGTGAATACCTGAAGCTGCTTGGTTGATGTGCTGTCGGTCACGACCACAGAACCTCCGCCACCGGGCAGGTAAATCTCATTGACGATGTCTTGGTCACAGGACGTGAGGAGCATGGCTCCAAGTCCCAACATTAGAAACAAATTCTTTTTCATGCTTTTTCTTTTTTAATTGTTGTACTTTGATGATGATACGGGTGATACTCGATGTCTGTATATGGGCTAATCCATAATCGTGATGATGGGTCTCGCCTTATGCGGCTGCCACTTGGGAGTCTCCTGTATGGCACCGCTTCCCAGTGAGTAAAGCCATGCCTTGGCGGTCGCTTGTCCTTCTACCTCCGTTGAAGTCCAATACCAACAGTCATCATCCTCATCGGGGATAGGTGTGCCGCCGCATTTCAGGATGTATGGGTTGATGATGTCCTTGGCATGATAGAGCAGACGCATCTGTGCCACACTGGGGATATAGGCACTTTGCCCGTAACGCCACATGTCGAAGACACGCTCAGCCAAAGGCGACTTCACATCGGTCGTGCCATAAAGGGCAAAAGTGTTCTTGTTGCCGTCGTAGGCGGTGAGGTCACAGGATGTGTCCTGTTCCACACCGATACTGTCAGCAAAGGCTTCGGGAGCGATGTCCCACAGATAGACGGCATATCCGTTTCCCTCCATTTCTTCCCTCTGATTGACGTTGAACACCACTGCAATGGCTTGCTTGCACGATTGCTCGTAGGTTTCGTAGGGCATCACCTTGCCGTCAGTGGTCAAGATATGGGTGACCTTCATGGCTGTGTCGGGAAAGTCCTGATGCTCGTCACAGGCAGTCAGCAACACCGTTGCCGCAACTGCCAAGATTGAAAACAGTTTCTTCATACGCATAGTCATTTTACAGGAAGTTTCACACCCAGGACAATACCCGTTCTGAACAGGTCTTCACCCTTGATCATCACATCGGTCTTCACCTGCCAGAAGAGCTTCCAGCCGTGTCTGAG
Source organism: Bacteroides sp. CAG:189 (assembly GCF_000432295.1). Taxonomy (NCBI): domain Bacteria; kingdom Pseudomonadati; phylum Bacteroidota; class Bacteroidia; order Bacteroidales; family Bacteroidaceae; genus Bacteroides; species Bacteroides sp. CAG:189. Next base: position 80,108 of record NZ_HF991001.1, on the reverse strand, counting down.
TGTATAGTTTTGCTCATAGCCGAGGTGGATGCCACCCAAGAACCTGTCAGTATCGCTACCTGCCGATGCTCCTATGCGCATGTTGCCATGGTGGTTGCGTCCTCTTGCCACACAGGGCTTATAGGCAAAGCCGAAACCATAACTGCGGTAGTTGTTCCAAAAACTCTCAGGACAGACATGACCGCACGATGCGCACTCGTTCCACTTGATATATCCGTTTGCAAAATACTCCCACGCATTGTGGTACTTCGTCTCATACTCGTAGGACAGCGTCACGTCCAGTCCTCGCTCATACAGGCATCCGAACCCCAAGGATATGCGGTCGCTATTCTGCTGCGCCATTGCCGGAGTCATGCTTGCCATAAAACAGATGACAACGAGTAAGGTATGCACAAGCCAATTCCTCACTCCTAATTCCTCATTCCTAATTCTCATTATTCCTCCTCCAACAGTATATGGTTAAACGAATCGGCAGACAGCACATCCTCATAGTCGATGCTGAGCGAGATGGTGCGTCCACTTATCTGTTTTTCCGACAGCTCGATGGTCAGCACCTTGTCGTTGGGGAAGGTCATCTTCTTCACCACAATCACGTTGCGATAGCCATACTTGAAGGTCTTCGCATCGTCCAACACAAGAGATGGGGTCAGTTCCACTATCTGCGCATTGGTAGCCTTGCTCTGCTTCTTGTCCGATAGTTTGATGCGCATCTCGTCGATGTCGAAGCGGATGTTGGTCTTGTTCTCCACGGAGAAGTCGATGAAGAAATATTCGCCCACGCTGTAGATGTTGTTCAGGCGCATTACCATGCGGTGCATCTTCGTCGCCACGTTGCGGTATTTGGCAGACGATGACCATATCTGACGTGCATACTTGGTCATGTCGGCAGTGGACAGGCTTACAGCGGGATTGTTGTAGGCATTGCGCTCCGAGCATTCTATTTCCTTATCGGTTACTGCCTCCTGCATCCTCGTGGTATAGAGCAGTGCATACTGCGTGCGGTAGCGTTCCGTCACGATTGTCACTATCGCCAACACCTCACCGTCGGCATACACGTTGTCCTTCGGCTTCAGGCGGATGGTGTTGTTGATGGGTTGGTCGCCCACCACCTTGTCTGTGGATATATCGACAAAGCGGATGGGTTCGGAGGCGGTGATGACGGTGGTCACTTGGTCGTTGACCGTCAGCTGCTCCATCTCCATGTAGGTGGTCTGCGCCTTGGCTGAAAGCACGCTCAGCGAAAGCAATGCACAGACATTCATTTTCTGAAAACAATTCATATTAGTTGATTTTTTGATGTTTATACTCTATGAGCCACCGTTCCCGACAATTCCGTTGTCGGGCAGTGTCTATTTCCTTTTCTCTTTCCCATTTACAAGGTAAACAAACGTCCCATACTTCAGCTTCACTTTGTTCTTCTTGATAGCCTTGCTGATGGCATTGCTTGTCTTCTGGTAGGCATTGGTCACGGCTTGCATTCCCCATTGCGAGAAACTGTTGTTCGCTCCACTCTGGTCGATGTTCATGTTGCTCTGCATAGCACCGCTCGCCACATCTTTCGTGGTCTCACGGAACTGGCTGCCGGGGACATACAGTCCCTCCAGTCCGTCCGTGTCATAAAGCGAAAGCGAAACCTTTATCAGCTCGTCATCCACAAGGATGGAGTTGATGCTACCCTTCACTCGCTGCGAACCGAAACCGCTCATGGTGGCATAGAGGTACGACCCTTTCTTCACCACGGTCTCACCAATCTCAATATCGTCCAACAGTCTCAGCCGCACCCTCGACCCGTCCGTAGCCTTCACGTCCTCGTCAATGATGGCCTTGATGAGCTTTGGCTCATGCTCGTTCTGCGTCAGGGTGTTGAAATAGTCCGAAGTCACCTTCACCTTCTTCACCACCTCCTGTGCCTTGTCCTCCTCGTCCAGTGCCTTCACCGCCTTGCTGTCCTCGGCAATCTGACCTTTCACCTCAATCTGCTCCTTGGGAGGCCCAGCCTGTGTGGTATCCTGGGCCACGGGGGCAACTGCCGCCTGTCCTCTCAGCCTCGCTTCGGCGAGTGCCTTGTTGAGTGCTTCGAGTGCTTCCGCTTCTCGCGCCTTGGCATCGGCCACTTCGGCTGCATCGTCCTTCTCTTCTGCCTGACGGACGAGTTCCGCAAGGTCTTCTTCTGTGTACTTGGATTCATACGCTTCTTTCTCTTCTTCGTTGTCACGCTCAATGTTATCAACAGCCGAATAGTCTGCTATGCGACCATACGACTTCGCCATGTTCTCATACTTGCCACCGATGCCGTCACCATTCTTAATCTGCGCTCCGGGCAGGTTGGGGTTCAGAAACTCGGTGGTCTGCAGGTTCTTGTCCTGCGTTTCCGCCACCTCCGTATTGAACATGTCAAAGACAAAATAGCCTGTGGCAATCAACGGGATGTACACGATGGCTGGCAGCATGTACTTCGGCTGACGGAAGTTTATCTTATCTGTTATTCTCATCGCTGTCTGATTTTGATGTTACTGACTTGTCTCGATTCTCCTCGTTGGTTCGATGCGTCACGGGAGGAGTGATGCAATGGGCTGCATTCATCATCTGCTTCATGCGCCCTTCCTGCCGCTCGATGGCACTTGCAGCCTCCGTCCGATGACCGTAATACCGCACCATCCTGTAGATGTTGATGCCGAAGCACGTGGCGACAAAGCCGAAGACGATGACGAGAAACAGCGTCTTGTGGGCATTGGCAAAGCCTTGCACCTTAGCCGCCGCACGGTCTATCCTCGCGGTCTTGGCAAACTTGCGCCCTGCCGCCACCTCCTTCTCATACCGCTTCTTGTACTTGGGGTCGTTCTTGTCGGGCATATCCTCGCCCACAAGCATCCGTCTGATTCCTTTTACACTCATACCGCTAGGATATTAGAAGTTTGACTTCGACTTCTGCTCAATATCCTTGTTGAGCAAGGTTCTCCAGTTCGTGATGAGCAGTCCATGAGGATTGTTCTCCGTCCTCGGCACGCGCTTCACCTGTCCCGCCGTCACCAATTCACGCATCAGAATATTGCTCCTTCGCTCTATCCTTTGCCTACCGTAGTAGGTGAACTCCATCTTCTCCTTGTTGAACTTGATGCTGTCGCAAAAGATGCTGAACACGGCACTCGTACCCATGATATTGTTGTAAAAGCCCTTTTCCTTCAGCGTATTGTACTGCGCCAAACCAGTTTCATCGACCAAATACATCGCCTTCTCCATCGAATAGCGGATGTACTTGTCATCGGGAGCAAGCGTAAAGAAGTAATGGTGGAACATCTCGATATGGCTCTTTGCCTCCACATCCAGCGTTTCCTCCATCGTGGTGCGGTTCACCAGTATGGGCACGTTGCCGTCCAATACATACACCTTTTGCTGCGCGTCCGTCACCATGCAGCGCGCCGTCCAGATGCTCGACACCGAGATGATGATGCAGCCCATGAGGAACGCAGAGCAGATGATGCCAACCAGCTTGATTTTGTTTTCTAAGTTCTTGATTACCATACGTTACTGCTTGTTTGAGGTCTGATTTCTCTTCATTCTCACATATTCACGGTGCAGGATGGTGTATATGTCCTTCTCAACTTCTTCCACCAGTTTGGCGTAATACTTGATGCAAGCCTCTACGTAGATGCCTTCGTATTTCAGTTGGATCCACACCCACCAGATGTCACGTTCACGTCTCCGTCGATTTCTGTAGATTTTGGCACGATGCAAGCGATAACTCAGGTAATCTACCATAGGCACTACATACTCGTCGTTATCCTCAAAGCCTTCTGCCATCTCCTCATACTGTGGGTCGATGTAGTTGTTTTCGGAATTGAAAAACTCTTCCTTTGCACGCTTGTTGGCAAACGCCATGAATTTCTCATCTTTGAGCCAACGCTCAATTTCATTTTTTGCTTTCATTTTTCTTGATGGTTACTTTTATTTGTTTCAATAGGAGGTGCGGTGACTCACCGCACACTCACATGTTATCTCATCACGGTCGCCATGGTTCCCGTAGCCGTCATCTTGGCTTGTTGTGCCACGCCCTCGCCGAAGTTTCGGGTTGAGAAGGCGGTGTCGCCCTCTGGTATCATCCATGCCGCAAGGTCGGGCACGAGGTTCAGGCATTTCAACGCCACGATGCTCGCTGCCATCAGATAGCCTGCCGAGAAGAACGAGTTTTGCAGATAGGCTGCCATCGTCTGCTCACTGGCGGTGATGGCCGTCAGGTTCTCTACCTGTATGCAGAGCACAATATCAAACAGCAACAGGACGTAGAAACCGACGAAGTAGAGCATGGCTCCGTAGAAATGAACTGTCAAATAACGGGTTAGCCACTTCGCCCACGCTCCTTCCCACTTGGGCAGCAACGAAAATGCCCATTGTATTGGACCGAATATAGTGAGCATTCCGAGCAATATCTGCTGACAGTATATCGTCGCCCACCAACCGATGCGGAACACGATCAGGGCTATCAGCATCACTATCTTGTCGATGCCCACCACGGCCCCTGCCGTCAGTGAGGTGAACCACAGTTTGCTGGCATCCTTCTCCATGTTGGTCACTTCGTCCACGCCCGTCTGCTCCATCGTCGCCTCTATCAGGTTGGGGTCTGATGTGCCCTTATGCGCCACGTCTGCCTGTGCCTGGAGGTCAGTGTACATCGAGTCCCTGACATATACCAACTGCTGCACCTCCTCAAACTTGTCGGAAATTTGGGTCGCCTCTGCCTCATAGAGGTCGTGGGTGTAACTGCCGATGCAATTGGGAATATAGGATAGAAAATCCAATACGCACCAGCTGCTGCCGCTGTTGGTCATGCCTGTGTCAGCAGGTGGGTACCACCAACAGAGGATGATGCTCACCACCAAGGGCTTGAACAGTTTCATCACGTCCAACGGTTCGTTCTTCACCATCATCTTGTAGGCCATGCTTGCCGCCACGATGATAGAGAACAGTGCCGCCAATGCCATACACATTTGGAGGATCCACCAGAACGGCCCTTGTGAGCCTGTGAAGGTGGCATCGGTCAGGAACTCGTTGGTCTGGAATATCACATCGTCAATCTCCTCTTCGAGGATGTTGATGCCGAAATCGCTGAGTATGTTGTCTGCCATCAGTGCCTGGTTCTATTGTTGATAATCTCTTTGATAAACTCTATGCCTTTCGGTGTCCATGACAGATAGAAGTGGTAGAAGCAGCGCATCCTGCCTGTGACATATACCGCAATGCCCTTGTCCTGAAGGTCTTCACGCAGTTTCCACATTCCATATTCCTTGGTGATGATGCCTTCCTCTTTGAGGGTCTTCACAATCTTGCCGTAGTAACTTCCGACATATTTGTGAAGCTTTGACATTGAAACTACCTCTAAATCAGATGGCATATAATGCTCATCAACGATGGGTGTCCTGCCGATAACGCTGATTCGCTTCGGCATCCTTGACATCTCCAACTGCCACTTGCCGTTTTTCCTCTTGGCGGCATAGAGACGTAACTGTATTTTTGATATTGATTCCATAGCTATTTCTTTATTTTATGTTCTTTCGATAACAGGAATGACTCCCACGCTCTTCAGTTTCTCATAGAGGAAGCGGCGACCTTTCTGTGTCCATTTGGTGTTCATGCGCACATCCTCCGTACCGTCCTTGTGTTTAATGAGGTAGGTCTCGCTGGTCACATAACCGCAGTCCTTGTAGTCGGCATACAGAATCCACTGCTTGCCACGCTGATACTGGATGTTCATCTCCTTCAGACGTCGGTTGAAGCGGATGGACGACTCGCCATAGTCCTGTGCTATCTGTGTGACCAGGACACTGCTCTTCGTGGCAAGGATGATGTCAAGGTAACTCACCTTGTCCTTCATCTCCGTCACCTCCTGTTGCAGGTCATCCACCTTGGATCCCAACTCAACGATGCGTGTCCTTTGGTGTTCACACTCCTGTTCGACAAGCAGACGCTTTTGTCGTTCTTCCTTCAGATTGACTGCTAACCGTATCAGGAAGTCTGGCTCTGCCAATGCCTTCTCGATGGTCTGCTGTGTCATATAGGCACCATGCTTGCGGATAGAGGGGAGCACCTCCGATGTCACCCACTTGCGGAAACGTTTGGCTTCGGGTTTGCGACTGTCAAGGATGACATCATACAGTCCGTCTTCATTGATAAAGTTTGTAACCTGTTCTCTTCCAAGACTATCCGAGATGGGGTACTTTGAAAGTACATCATCCGAAAGTCGTTGTACCAACTTGCTGGTTTTTAGTCCAAGAACTCTTGCCACATCAGCCAAACAGAACAAGGGTTGCTCTGGTGTTCCTGTGGTTCGGACTGCTCCAAATTCCTCGTTGTTGAAAATCTGAATATCGTTCATATCTCTATGCTGTTTTGTGATTATTTCTTCTCTTCCCTTATTTCTATCTGTTCACACTTTCTTCACCCTCACCGCTGTTGGCATCATCGCCGTCAGTGCCTGTCGAGCTCCTCACGCCCTTCATGTTTTCCTGCCAACGGCTCTTGGCATCGCTGATGATGCTGCCTTTATGTACTACACGGTCGTTGGTGGCTGCCAAGAGGGCGGTAGTCTGGCTTTGGGTGTTGAGCTGCACAAGGTATTTCAGTAGTGTCTCGTTCTGTGTCGTCAGGTCGGCATAGATGCTAAGATACTGCCGCTTTCTCTGTGCATTGGGCATATAGGCATCCTTGGTGGCTTTCACGGCACACTGGTACATATTGTACAGTTCCTCCCACCGACGCTTGTCGTTGATGGTGCCTCCTGTAGGGATGATATGGTCTATGTTCGCCTTCATCTTGTCCAACTGACCGTTGATCTTGCTGCTTTCGGCAAGCCAGGCGAGGTCTATCTGTCGGTCGGCTACGTTCAAGGCTTCCACCTCAGCACGCTTGGTGAGGGCAGAGTCTATCTTCTCCGCATCATCTACTTGGTTGTAGAGGTTGATGCCGGCAAGAGTGCGGAAACCTAACTTGTTCTTCTCTGCCGCTGTCTTCTTATAGTTGTTATGTAACAGCCAATAATAGAACTCAGGGGTGAGAGAACCGCCACCTGTCTCCATCACCGTTATCTGGTTCTGCTTGGAGGAGTCGTGGTTGTAGGTCACGCTCTGGGCTGTGGCTTTGATGGTGGTTGCTACCGCCATGATGAGTATCATTGTCTTCTTCATGTCCGTTCTTCTTTTGTTTACAATCCGTCAATAGTCAAGTTTTCCTGCCACTTTCCATCGGCTGAAGGCATCTTCCAGTATCTCTTCCTTCGTCCTCGTCCGATACACCTTCTCCTTCCAATAGCCCATGCGCAGCTGCACATACCGCCATGTCTGGAAGTAGGCTTGGTTCAGATGTTTTTCTATCAGGTCCAACGAATTGTTGATATTGTCCAACACCATCAGCAGGTCGGAAGTTGAACAGGCTGCCGCTCCTGTGGCATACAACACGAGGTCGTTGACGCTATGGTAGAGTTGGCTTCCTTCGTTGTATATGTTGTCGATGGCTTTCTTGTTGATGCTGATGAGCATCGTGTCAGCCAGTTCGATGTGTTTCCGCTTGATGACCTTATCATTGAAGTCCTCCAACAGGTTCTTGTAGTCACTGATGCGGTCGCTCACCGTCTGGTAGGTGCTCTTCACGTTCAGCACCGTGCGCAACGACTGGTACATCACATCGATGATGTCGAAGGCCCGGGTGTATTTGTCCAAATCCACATTCAGTTCCTTGTATTTGCCCACCTCTTCACTGCTGTATTCATGCAGCAGTTGATTGCTGTACTCCAAAGTGCTGCGTGCCAGCAAGAGGCTGCGCTGCTTCTTGTGGTCGTTGATGTATGCTTCCACCGATACCGCATCGAATCCCCATTGCGCCAAGGCTGTATTGGGGAAGAGGGTAATCAGCAGGAGAGCTATGATGATGGTATGTCTCATTCTCCGTTCCTCCCTCAGTTTTCGTTCTCGTTATCTTCACCATTCCCTCTGTTAGGGTCTGCATTCTCTCTCCATCGCTCGTAGCACTCTTCAATGAGTGTCCTTCTGCGACCTTGGTCTGCGTCGATTGAAGGAAGAATGTCCTTCAGCACGTCAATGATGCTGCGCTTGTAGTGCATCATTTTTTCTAATGATACCAAGTCGGCGTAAATCTTGGTGATACGGCTATCTACTTCACGGGCTATCTCCAGACGGTCGCTCGACCAGAGCAGGTGTATTACATCGTCATTGTCGGCGGTCTGGGTTGCCTCGCTCTTGGCATATTCTGTGGTGATGCTGCACGACGGGAACTCCTGGGCTATCTCCGAGATACGGCTGTTCACCTGCCTCGTCTTCTCCTCGTCAGAGGCATTCGGGTCAAGGGTCAGCACATCCACCACCTGTGTGTCGGTGTATTCCGAGGTCAGCTCCCACGATATTTGCAGTATCGCACGGTGTATCTTGATGCCAAGGAAGTACTTGGGCTTCCTTGCAATGGACAGTGTCGCCTTGAAGGTGATAATGCCGTTGATGTTGGGCATGGTGGCAGTTCGGACGTAGGTGTAGCCGTTCCACGAACCGGCACCTTGCCACGTGAGATTGTAGGCTGACTTCACATCCTGCATGATGGCAGGGATGCGGTAGTAGTCATCGGTGGAGGTGGCATTGTCGTTAGCCGCCTCGCTCTTGGCATTCTGTATGTCTGCCAACTGCTGCTGCCATGTCGCCAATTCCTTCTTCAGGTTGTCTATCTTCGTCTTGTTGACATTATGTTGCTGCCGCAAGGCAGGGGCTTCCTCCACAGAGGCATTGGCTATCTGCGTGAGCAGGTTCCTGTTCTCTGTCTCCAACTGGCTTATCTGCGCCTCCAACAGGGCTATCTTGCTATTCGCCTCACGTTCCTTCTCGTCCAGTTCCGATAGGTCGAGATTATTTTCTGATACGCTTGTCCTCATGGCGCATTCCTTGCTGTGGGCATTGAGCGAACCGCCGCACTCACGGCACTTGTACTGCGTGCTGCCCTGTCCGAGGGTGACACCGTCCGAACAGGTGACGCTGATGGTCACGCTCTCCACGCCCTTCAGTTTGGCGGCATCGGTGGCTTGATAGTAACGGCGTGCGTCACTGCCGATGTAATAGACATAGCCCTCCTCGTTGTCGTTATACTCCGAGAGACGTGCCTGCAACTGACGCTTGAAGGTATTCAAGTCCATGCTGTAGGAGTCGAAGACATCCTCATACACCTCTTCCACGTTGTTCCAGCTCTTGGTAACGTGTATCTCGTAGGCGTAGGCCTTCTTGGTCTGCTTGCCGCCACGGCTGATGATGTACGACGACATCCAATAGTTCATCGTATAGGTGAAGCCGTCGCTCTGGGCGTTGAGCTGCTGCACACGGCTGCGGCTCCATCCGGCATGGTTCTCCGAGTTGGCCAGTATCTGCTCTCGCTGCGTGCTGTTAGGGTAGAAGTTGGGGTCGGAGGTGTTGATACGATACCAATGGTCACCGTTCAGAATACTGTTGTCATCGGTCGGCGGATAGTAGTCACAGAGGCTTACGCTGCCTTGGTCTCGTCGGGCAATGTACCAACGCTGTGTATAGTAGTTGCCCTGCGTCTCGCTCAGATAGTCTGTCATCCACGAGGTGATGTTGTAGTTGGAGAGGTCGAAGAGGGCTGCCACGTTGTCCTCGCCACCCACCAGACTAAGGAGTGTGCTGCCGATGCCGTTCTCTGCCTGTTCATAGAGGTCATGGTAGTTGTCATAGATGTCGATGATTTTACTCACCTTGCCATTGAAAAGGTCGTTGAAGGCACTCTGCTGCAAGAGTGCGCCTGATGCCCCGTTGATACCTGCCGTCGCCAACGATGCTCCCATATTGTAAAGCGTCTCGATGTCGGCGGTGAGGTTCTCCACGGTGAAGTTGCCGGGCACACTGGCGATGTCATCCAACAGCTGCTGCCAATCTACATTGCCTATCTCCGAGAGTTTGAGGATGGCGGCTATCTCTTGGTTGATTTCCAAGAACTGAATGTCGGCAAAGGTCAAGCTACTGTTGGTCACGACACTCTCAAACTGCATACACAGCGACTTTGTGTCGGCGCATATCTTCATCAGGTAACTGCCCCAGTAGAGGGCGGTCTGCGGACTTTTCAGCATCATTCCTGCCACCGTCCATATCTTGGGCATAATCTTGTTCGCCACCATATTGTGGATGCGGCGGTAATAGTAGTTCTCCGTGCTACTGCTCCAAATGCCGAGGTCGGTGAATGCCTTGCGCTCCAAGAACTTGGCAGCGAAGATGCCGGCAGTGGCAACCTCTGCGGCATTGTAGTGCTTCAAGATTTCGCCCACCTGCTCGTTATAATAGCTCTCTGCCATAGCTCCAGCACCGAATGCGGCAGCCATGGCGGCAACGATCTGCTTGTCGTAGTTCACGCTGTAATACTGCGCATGAACCCTTCCCACGACAAGTGTAAGACACATATATATTATAATAAGGTATAAACGTCTCATTGCTTCACTACTTTACGTTTTTACTACTTTCAGTTTCTACTATTCCACTACTTTACTACTTGTAGTATTTACTATTGGTAGTATTCACTACTAATCGTAAATACTACCCAGCCACCGTTCCCGAAAGTTTTGCTTTCGGGCATCTGGGCTTTACGTCTATTCCGGGATTTCCGTTTCCATCAATCAGCCCCCGTGCTCGCCGTGTCAGCGGCGAGTGGCTCCATCGTCCGTCAAATTGAGCACATGCCCCGCCTCATTGACCTTCTGCGCAAATGCCAACGACTTCCCGATGCCACTGGCATCCCAATCTCTGCAATACCGCTCGATAGCCTCCTGATGTCTGCACTTCAGTTCATGCTTATAGAGTTTCAATGCCTCCTTCTCAGCTCGCTCGGTGGTGTAGGTCATATAGCACTCGTGCGGCTCCTCCACACCATACACTCCGCTCGTCGATCCACGTCGGATAAACACCTCACGGAAGAAACTTCTTCCCTCCTTGTTATCCAAGCGGTTGACAGTGAATATCTTCTTGCAATCCACATCCGTCAATCCTAATATCGCCTTGATCTCGTCGAATCGCTCACGAAATTTGCTTTGGTCGAGCAGCATCACCACGTCGGAGTTGTTGATGATGGCTTCCTTCACGATGGGACTGCCGATGATGTCCTGTATCTCCTGTGTCACTACGCCCACGCTCGCCCAGAACTTTCGGGCTGTCTTGTATAGGTACTTGATGTACTCGGCCATCAGCGGCGAGGCGATGGCTTTCCATGCCTCCTCGATGACAAGGCACTTGCGGTTCTTCTTCAGGCGCATCTTCTGCAGGAACACGTCCATGATGATGAGCGTCACGATGGGGAAGAGCTGCTTGTTCTCCTTGATGGCATCCACCTCGAAGACGATGAAGGTCTCGTCGAACAAGGTGCTATCCACGTTCTCGTTGAGAATCTTGTCGTACTTGCCGCCACGGTAGAAGTTTTGGAGCATATAGGCGAAGTTGTCGCAGTCGATGGTGGTGATGTTGTTCTCGATGCAGATCTGGTCGAGACGCTCACAGGCGAACTCATAGAATGAGTCGAAGGAGAGGGTCTTCACGCTCAATGCCATGCGCCGTTCCTCCAGTCCCTTGATGAGTTTCTCCACCTTGTCGTGTATCTGCGTCAGCTCCGTGCCGCGCCGCTTCTCCATGGTGGAGAGGTTTTTTCTCAGTGTCTCCTTCTGTGAGGAAGGATAGGGCTGCACACCGTTGAAATAGAAATCGTAATACTCCGTCACCAACTGCTCCACGACACGGAACTCCAGTTCGGGTATCTGCGTCTCCGAGCCTTTCCATATCAGCAGTATCAGGTTCTTCAGGAAGTCTATCTTCTCAATGTTCAGCTCCCGCTTGCTGATGTTGAAGGGGTTCATGGTGATGGGCTTGTCCTCCGTATAGGCGATGTACTTGCCGCCCACATACTCGCAGAGTCCCTCATACGAGTTACCCGTATCGACCATGACGATGTCGGTGTTCTGCTCCCACAACTGACGCACCACGCTGTTCATGTGGAACGACTTGCCGCTGCCCGAAGGACCCAAACAAAAAAAGTTCGAGTTGTCGGTCAGCTTCTCCTTTCCCTCCTTTCCTGTGATGTCGATGGCTACGGGCACACCTTGGCGGTCGGTATAGTATATCTTCAGCGGGGTGTCCTCATTATGCACGATGCGCTCCTTGTACATCAGACAGGTGGCGGCATCGCCGAGGGTGAGGAATCGGTCGTAGTCGGCATTCATGCCATAGCAGTTGCCGGGGAAAGAGTTGACGAACAGCTCCAACTGGTTGTAGGCCCGCTTGCTGATGTGGATGCCCATGCGCGAGAAGGAGTTTTCGAGATGGTTGGTGCATTTCTGTATGTCGGTGTCGCCGCTCACTGCCACCACGAGGTTGTAGTGGGTATAGACGAGCTGCTTGCTCTCACGGGCTATCACCTCCTGCACACGCTTGATGTCCTCTACAGCCATCAGGTTGCTGGGGTTGGGCATGGAGGCATGGCGGTTTTTCTTCTTGTCGAGTAGGGCAAGCTCACGCTTCTGGTTGGGCACGAACACCATCTGGTTGAACACCACGCAGTCGGCTCCGGGCACGCTATCGACGATGCTCACGAGATCAACGGGCATACTGGTGTTGTTCACCTCGATATTTGCGTAGGGACGGATGACCGACGGCAAGTTGGCATAATCCACATCCACAAGGCTATACACCTTGCAGCTACGGTCCCCCATGCCGATGGTCTCGTCATCGACCTTGAAGTTGGTCATCGACACCACCTTGTCACGGAAGTTCATGGAGAAGAAACGGTCCACATACTCGCAGGCTTCCGTTTTGCCGAGGAATCGGGACTTCACGCCGGCATCCCTCAGCTGGTCGTGCACCTTGCGTATCTTCACCAAGAAGTCACGCCATTTCTTGTTGTCGAACGACATCAGACGGCTCTTCTTGTTCTCCTGTGTGATGGTGAGGTAGCAGACGCTGTCGGTAAAGGGTCTGCCGTTGAAATAGCGGAAGTAACTCTCGCTCAGGAACTCATGATTTCCACCGTTCTCTTCCTTGAATGCCTTCCTCACAAACACGTCCTGCTTGTGCAGCGCATAGCCTTCGCCCAAGGTCTGGGCAAGGGCGGCGAAGAGGTGGGTGAACTCATAGTAGGCCTCGATGTTGGCGGAATACTTCTGCACAGGGTTCTCCATCTTCAGAACAGCGGAGTATTCGCCCGTCTTGGTATAGAGCACGCCGATGCCATCCACTTCCTCGATGGAGAAGTAGATGTCCTGGAAGATGCGCTTGCGCTTCCCTCCCGTGCCGAATGCCTTGACACTGATGGCCATGCCCACGCAGATGGCTGAGAATATGAGTATGATGTATAGGGTCATTGTTCTTTTTCTTTTTTAATCGCAAAAAGGCGGGCGCACCCTCATGCGTGATGCCCCCACCTCCATTCACTTACAATCATTGATAGCTTTCCACTTGGACATAATGGATTCTCTTTTTTGTTTTACACTTTCTTTGAATAGGCATAGATGAATATGCCGTTGTCACTCTTCTTGCTGTGCAAGCCCTTGCGCTGCTTCATGACGATGAGAACGCCACCGACAGCTACGGCGAGGACTAGCAGCACGAGTCCTGCCACGAAACCGAAGATGCAGTAGCCGAGGATGAAACCCGCAACGGCTCCTCCTGCGGTGGCTGCCGCCCAGTAGATGTAGCGTCCCTGCAACCCGAAGAACTCCAATGGACGTTGCAGTCCCTTGAAAATGGGATAATCCGGAAAACGCTCTTGCTTTGTATCTGCCATAACTGTCAGTGTTTTAACGTTCTACATACTCACAATCTCACGCTGCGTTTAACCTCCAATGCCGAAGAACAGAGGCAGTGCCTGGGCTGCTGCAATGAGGAAAATACATGCGCCGACGACCATCATGATCTTCTTTTTCACGTCCTGTTCCTCGTTGTTCATGGCGATGTAAACGCTTATGGCTCCGACAATTGCAACGACACCTGCAATGGCATAGCAGAGCTTCACCACGATAGGTACATACTTGGCAATCTCCTCCGTCACTGTGGTAAGCGCGGTCGTTCCTGCCGAGTAGTCGCCGGCTGCGTTCTGTGCCATTGCTGCGGTGGTGCCGACAAGCAACATCAGGGCGAGCGTTTTCATGCGCTGTGAAGAGAAGAATCCCTTCACCTTCTTGTTAATCCTTTCAAACATTCTTTTTACCTTTTAATTTGTTACACTTTGAGTTATCTTATCTCGTATCACCTGTATCTCAAATCTGATAACCGAAGAAAGCGGGGAAGACGATGGTCGCTCCTATGAGGAACAGGCAGGCTCCCACCAGCATCATGATGTTCTTCTTCACTCCTTCTTCGCCCGTATTCATCTTTATATATATCTGCAAGGCGCTGACTATGACCACGATGCCCGCCACTGCATAGCACAGATAAACGATATAGAGCATCATCGTCACGGCATAGTCATGGGCACTCGCAAGTGCGTCCGCTCCCCAGCTGTAGTCCACGTTGCCACACTTAGCACTGGCCAGAGCTGGGGTTAAAGCGGCATATAATGATAGAAATGCACTTCTTGTTTTTGACATCATATCTCATTATTGAGTGATTCCACCTTGACCATGTCACGTCCATTGTGACGAAGACCGCGGGCGATGATGGTGTTGTTCAATTCTTCCGAATACATGGGGTCGGAATAGGTGGTATTCACTTCCTCCATCTTCTTCTCGATTGCGCTTTGTATCTTTTCAAGCACATGAGGCTTGCTCTCTTCCGCAGTGGCGGCTGCCTCCTCTGTAGGCTCTGCAAGCTGCTTCTCCTCGTAGGCTGTCTCATATTGGTTGTCGCCTACGCTGAAACCACCGTCGCTCTCGCTGACCGCTATCGACTCTTCCTCGTCGGTCATGTCACTGACATCAAACGACTCGCCCTGTGACTTCTCGTCCTTGGGCTTTCCGTACAGATCCTGCACGATGATGACCGTATAGTAGATGACATAGATTATGGTCACGACAATGGCGAATATTACAAATGACTTCATATTTTCAAGTTTGATTTTACTATGGTTTGGCTTATTGCCGATGCAAAGGAACTACCTTTTCTTCAATCTTAAACCGAAATGACTTTCCGCGGAGCCAAATCTTAACTCTAATTTTGATTACACTCGCAATCATACTCAAAAATCAAACTCGAAAGGCACAAAAAAAGCCCTTCCGATAGGGAAGAGCTTGTAAAGAGGGTGGATGAAAAAAATGTGGATGGCTATATGGTCAGGTACTTGCCATGGGAGAAGTCCTGATGTTCGTTAGAGAAAACATAGCCCAACTGGTTGGACAAGCATTGGGTGTTGCCTATCCTGGCATCGATGTTGGTGTGCGAATGTCCGTATATCCAATAGTCTATGCCGCTATCGGTGATATAGTCCTCCAACTCTACGGTGAACGCCACGTTTGCCTTGCTGCCTTGAAACTTTGGGTGGAGCATACGGAACGATGGTACATGATGGGTGACAACAATCTTATGGGCTGCTTGCGAATATGCCACTGCATCCTTGATAAAGGTGAGGCAACGTTCATGCTCAGCATTGAATTGGGCATGGGTCATCAGCTCACCTTTATATAATATACGGCGGAAGTCGCTTATCACTTGCTCGGTGAAGTAAGCGTCCTCCAAAGGAATCCTCGACCAAAGGGTGGAGAGGATGATGTCGGTGTCGCCAATCCTCGCAATACCGTTGTAGTGGCTGAATACATTGGGACGTACCTCCAAGAGATAGCCGTCGGGCAGTGTCGCCACATCATAATATTTGTAGAACTCATGGTTGCCCATGCAGCAATGCACCTCCTTGTAGTTCTCCGATGCCCAGTCCCAAAAGGGATGCTTGGAGTAGTTGTCATCGCCGAGATAGCCGATGTCGCCGGCAAGCAGCAGTATGTCGCCCGTCACCTCCAAGGGGTGGGCTTTCAGATACCGCCAATTGTCGGCAAACTCCAGATGCAGGTCGGATGCGTATTGTATCTTCATATTGGTCATGCTTCTATAAACAATTCATCCAGTTGATCTAACAGTCCGGTCACAAATGCCTCGTCTTGACCGAGTGACTTTGACAATGGTTCTGCGAGAGTTGACCAGTCGGCTCTGATGGAGGCGACAAACTCCCTTATACATGCCACTATTGAAGCAGGAGCCTCAATGTTGTCCTCAGTCATTATGACCACATTTTTCAGGATGTCCGAACGGTGCTTCTTGATGTCTTTGGTGTTCACATGCTTGCCGTCCCGCTTGTCTGCCATGAGATTTAGGTAGGCTCTTGCCTTCAGTGCTATCAAGGCAGCGGAATTGGCATGGCGTATGCCATCAGTCAGTTGGCTGTGTGCGATAGTAAAGTGATAGTAATCATCGTCCATGATGATGGCACTAAGACTCGACACATCTTCATCGGTCGGGATAGGTTCTATGACAAATCCCTTTGGCTCTCCAAGCACGTCGGGGTGGCGTGACAGCAGTTCTATCATCTCGGGATAGCCGTCTTTACCATCAAGGAAACGATACATTTCATACCTTGGTGGCTCACCAGCCTCCTGTTTCCTCTTTTCAGGTCGATAGCCAGCCTCCCGCACAAACTGCCAGAAGCGATTGGCGAAAGCCTCGGTCATGTTCTCTACGATGACTATCATGTCGATGTCGTGTGTGGCGCGTGGACGCACCACGGTATTGGTCATGGTGATGTCACAGGCTGCTCCGCCTATCACCACATAGTTTTCTGAGTATTCCGCAAATGCTTCACGGAACTTGACTAATCCTTCCATTTCTGTTCACTGATTATTCGTTCTACTTCTTTTTCTACTCTCGGATCATCATCATCTCTCAACGAAAGGACAAGGGAAAGGCGATCAACCCACTGGCTTTTGTCGCCCATTTTGCTGACAACAGGGTATTTCCATACCTCTATGATATAGTTGCCGTCATAGATGTTGGGATTCTCCATGACATCAGCCGACTTGACGGCACGATATTCCTTGCTTGTCATCATTATCATCTCTTCCCGGTCACGATTAAGCATGGAATAATGTGCCAGGGCATTGATGCCGCATACGGGGTATTCCGCATCCAAGCGTATGTCATCGCAAAAGATGCGGTTCTCCACAGGTGACAGCAAGACGTTCTGAGCCTTGTCCCACAGTTCCTTGCCCTTCAACTCGAAGTGTACCACCTTGCTGCGCTGTCCGTTCTGAATCTTTTGACACAGTCCTACATCTTCAAGACAGGTGACACCCAACGTGACGCTTTCGTAAGAATATGGAAGCAACGGTGCAATATCCCTTGGCGACATTCCTTCAATACTGCCCACCTGTAGGTGATAGAGTAGTATGTATTGCGCCACAGGGGTCAATACTTCGGCAATCTTCCTGTTGCTTGTCTTCTCCAATGCTATGATGCCTGGCAGATGGGCATATTCCTCGGACATGACAAAGAAGACTCCTTTGTCTGCCAGTCTGTGTCGCTCGTAGGTGGGTCCGGGCGCAAGGATAAACACCGCAGGCAGTCCCAGGGCTTCGGTCAACCGCTTGCCCGTGATGGCGCAAGTCCGTGGAGAGGGATTGCCCTTCTTGGGCTCAACGAACAGCAGGGGCGTGCCTTGGTATGTGCCATCATAGAAACGGTATGAGAGTTTCTCGCCAACCGTGATGCCTTTCAGGCTTTCCTTGGCACGAGGTTCCACCTCAAAGCGTCTGCCCAATATCCTTATTTCTTTTTTCAATTCCATTCTGCTACATTTTAATAATGTATTAAAACGATGCAAAAATAAGGATAATAATTGAGAATCAAGCATGTTTGGGCGAAAAAGTGCAGATTTGATATGTAATTTCAATGCATTTGAGCCATTTTTGCATCAAATGATGGTGTTTTCGTCTTTATAATGTCATTCAGATGCCGTTCGTTTCTTCCTCATCAGATAGTCGTTGACATCCTTGTAGTCGGCATATCTGAAGGACTCGTCCGTCACCCTGTACTCGAATACATTGCTGATGCTCTCAACCGTCTTGCGTCCTGCCTGGTCGTTGTCGAGGAAGCAATGGATGTGGGTGTAACGGTCAAGGTAATGCAATGCCTGTTTGAGGTTGGCGACTGAGTTCAGTATCATATAGTCGCAAGGGCTTTCAACGACAAACCATCGGTCTTGCTGTTTAACGAGGGTCATATAAGCAAGGAAGTCCATGAAGCCCTCAAAGACCAGACAACCGTTTTGCCACTCGTTGAACGTATGGGCAAGCAGGGTGATGTCCTTATGCCCGATGCAGCCCTTGAAATAGGGATTGCGCACCTCATGTCCTTCACTCAGATTGCCAAAGGCAATGCCATAGTAATGTTTTTGCTCAACCTTGTAGTGTATCTCCCTGCAATACATCCTGCCAATGGTGATGTCTATCCGTCGGCTACTGAAATAGGACAGCAGAGAATGGTTGCTCAGTGGGAGCAGCTTCACATCGTTCATCTTGGTTGTCGTGTATTCCTTGGCTGCGATAGCGGTCTCGATTGCCTTATCCACAGTGGCAATACTCTTGGACGCAAGGTAGGCAAGGGCATCGGAAACGGATTGTTTGTTATACATACGCTTTACCAGCTCCACAAGGTCACCGCCCTCCTTAATGGCGTAGTCGTACCACAGGTTCTCCTTCTTGCTGACCTTGAACGATGCGGTCTTCTCGTCCCTGAAGGGTGACAGATACCAGTAGGCATTGCCCTTCTTCTTTTTCAGCGTTACATTCTCCTTGTCTAAGAAGTCTATAATGCTCAGTTTCTTCGATTGTTCAATATTCATTGTACTTTCATTTGTTCGGTTTTACTTTGTCCATGGAAACAGTTTACTTTACCCTTTCTCCTATATAGGCACACCCGTAAACTAAACCATTTGCTAAACTACTTTTCCGCTTCCCAATTCAGCCTCCGATTTCGGTTTACTTTGGCCTTATTTCTTATATATAGGTACGGACGTAAACTAAACTGGTTTCTGAACTGTTTTTATTCCTCTTCATGGAACAGGTCAATCTCGGCAGGTGTATATCCGAAATAGTAATGATTATCCCGCTTCACTATGAGCTTTTGCTCGTTAATCAGGTATTTCAGCATTTTGATGATGACGCTTCTGCCACGCTTAAAGCCAATGTCTGCATAGGCTTGCGTTAATTCCTCCACCATGCGATCGAATCCTTTGATAGGTTTCTCCTTGAATGCAGCCGTCAGCGCCTCGTTATGCTGTTCGGATGTCAAGTCTTGGTAAGTAAACCTTGACGGTTGCTTGTCACCTTCTTCCTTCTCCGGCGTGTGCTCGACAATCTCTGGCAACCCTTCCTCATTGACTGTAAAGGCAAACGGCTTGAACTCCTTCTCACGGATGTGCATCGCCTTCACCTCGCTGATGTCGGGATTGGTGGTGCTCTTGGTGATGACAAGCACCGTCTCTGCCTTGTTGTTCATCTCCGTACCGATATGCCCGCGCACGTTATTGTCGCCCTTGTTCTGATGCAATACGCAATGGATGTGCAGGTCATACTTTGATGACCATTCCATCATCTTGTTGATGACCTCGACCGATTCTCCCGCATTGTTGATGTCGAGAAGCAGGTCTCTGATTCCGTCGATGATGACCAGTCCATAGCTTTGGTCTTGGGCAAGCGCATAGTCTATGACCTCTATCCTGACGGAGGGCGTGTACTCTCTCAGACAGATAAAGTCAAGGTTCTCGTTGTCGATGCTTGTAGGTAGACCAGCGAGCTTCAGGATGCGCTCCAGCACATTATGGCAGTGATAGCGGCTCTGCTCCGTATCTACATACAGTATCTTGCGTTTCCCCTCTGGCAGACTGGCGCGATAGTTCAGTACCTTGCCGTTGGCGAGGGAAGCGGCTACCAAGGCAGACACGTTGAAGGTCTTTTTCGCCTTTGCCTTACCAGTAGAAGCACTGAAGTTGCCCAATGTGGCTATGCTGGAATTATCAACCCATATAATCTGAGGAGGTGTTTTATAAGTATCTGTTGCCTTTATCAACGATTCGCTCAATATGCGATTGAGACGCTGTACTCCTTCCTCTTTTGAGTTAGGCTGTACATGTTTGTTATTTTCTTCCATTTTCATTCTTTCGGATTATCAATTTCTATTTTCGTTACCATTCCAATGACCTCTTGTTTGTTTTGGAGCAGCCACTTGTCGATTTCTTCTCTATTAAAATACAGCATTTTTCCCCTTGGCTTATAGTGTGGAACTTCTTTTGCGGCTGTAAGTTTGTATAGCAGGCTTTCAGAAACACCAATATACTTACATGCTTCGTCAAACCCCAAGACGGTTTTGGTCTGCTTGACCATCTTCTCCAATTCCTCGATTCGCTCTATTAGTTTGTCAATAGGTCCCAAAGCCTCCAAACTGTCTTCTATTGCGACAATTCGCTCATAGAGTCTAAAATGTCTTTCATTCATGTGTCACGTACCTTAATTAAATTGTTTACAGACAGTAGCACGGTTATATTAGCCGTCTATTCTTTCTTTGTGTAGATAGTACATATTCCTCTGCTTCTCTTTGAATCTCGTTCTTCGATTTGCCCTTGGTTCCTTGAAGCCATTCATCTATCTCAGATTTGAGGAACATGATGCGTTTGCCTCTCTTGTGAAACGGTATTTCCCGATTGCTTGTCCAGCAATATATGGTATGCTCTACCGGATGTGTTGGGAGATAAGCACATAATTCAGCAACCGTAAACCATGTTTCTTCTTTTTCTGATTGAACAAGTTCATATATACCATCAATCTTGTCTTCTAATGATGACAGCTTTTTCAGTACCCCCGTTATAGCGTTGGGAATATCTTCAAATCTTATACTATTTTCTTCCATGCTAATTATTTTTTATGATTTTTGATGCAAAGTTATGGGGAGACTGTCACTAAATAGAAAAAGTAACGTGATAGTAAGGCAGTATCAACCAAACTATCACGTTTTTACTTTCATTTAGCAGAATTATTGTGATTTATTCCTCTCTTAATATCTGTTCGATGGATTTGCAGATGGCATATTGACTTGCTGTCATGGAAACGTTTCTTCTTATCCTTGAAAGAGAAGAGGAAAGACAACTTGAAGTTATGAATTTCTCTGTTCCATCCTTTTTGATACTGGTTAAGAAGCGACCTTCTCCCATGACATATTGCCAATTATTGTTTATCAAATGGTATTGAGCCATAGCGTCAAACAGTACGGCTACATTACGTACATTCTTTACACGGATAGATGCGTCCAAGTCGCACTTGAATAGGCGACACAACTCGCTACGCACATCACTGTTGTCGGCAAAATCAAATATGTCGTGACTTTGGACAAGTTCTACCAACAAATCCATCTGTCTGTCTGACAATTGGCATCCCAAAGTGAGGATGGACGATTTCTTTCGGGTAAGGATTGGCAGACCAGTACCCACATGTTGAAGAAACAACTCAATAAGTTCCTGCTTGGAATAATCTTCTTTTTTCTTGATTATTGACACACACTTAGAGTCTCTAAACAAAGTACCAATAATGCCAATTGCCATCTGTCGCGAGTTCTTACAACGTGCACAATCACAGTCAATATATTGGTGACTGCGCTCAAATAGTTCTATGAAGTACTCTGTCTTCATATGATTCTTTTCAGCTTGAAGATACCAACTTCTTGCGATCTCAAACAACTCATACAGTTCTCTGTAGAAGTCTTCTGTACACTCCACATGTTTGTGGACACGCTTGCTCTCTTCAAAAAGAGAGAAGCCAAAAAAGGCTGTCTTTTTTCATTTTTATCTGTTTATTGTTATAAATGTTTGGTTTCCACGAAAGGTTAAAGTGCCAAAACAATAGCATCATTACATAGAATGTTGAAAATGAAAGGCACTAAAAACCACCTGTACAATAAAGGACTTATTGATACAAGTGGTCTTCTATACTAAGTGCTTACAAATGATAATCACTATTCATCTATGTCCAACTTAAAAGCTTCTGTAGCTTCATCTTTCTTCTTGTCAATTACTTTTGCGTAGATTTGCGTGGTTTTTACATTGGTATGCCCTAACATTTTGCTTACGGTATATATGTCTGTACCGTTAGCCAATTGTAACGTTGCATAGGTGTGGCGGAAGCAATGAAAGGTGATGTGCTTGGTAATCCCTGATGCTTTTACCCACCGTTCCAAAGGCCTAGATATCCATGAAGGGTCAGGCAGTCCGGCAAACACCAACAGTTCTCCGTCTTTCTTGCGCTCACCGCAAAGCTTGTATGCCTGTGGCGATATAGGCATGTATTCAACGCCCTTAGTCTTCTGCTGAGTGAAATTGAGACGGTACCCACCATTGTATTCTTCAACCTCTGACCATTTAAGCTTTTGAATATCGCTATGTCGCATTCCTGTCAGTGCAGAGAACAAGGCTGCCCGTTTTAGTATATCATCACACGGAGTCTTTGCCAATATATTAAGTTCTTCCAGTGACAGATACTCTCTTCGAGCACTCTGAAACATGATATTTTTAGCCTTGGCAGCAATATCACAATTCAGATAGCCATCCACGAAAGCTTGTTTGAGTGCCGCCTTGAAGATAGAGAAGTACGTCGATGCCGTATTCCTTGAAATAGTTCCTTTCTTAGAACCACCCTGCGGTGCCTTTATCAAGAAGGAACGGAATGCCTCAATATACTTCATGTCAATCTGCGAGAACTGTATGTAGTCACACTTGGCAAACATTGACAACAGTGTGTGCAATCTGCGCCAGTTGACAACTATCGATTCTGACGCAGTTTCCTCTCTTTCTTTGATTAACTTCTCAATATACTCCAGAACATTGCATTTTGAGCGTTCGCTTTGTTCTGCCATTTCCATTTGCTGGTCAGTAAAGAGAGCCATGTTGTCGTACTCTTTTTGACGCAGGACTCGAACGCCATCCGCATAAAGGCAAGTTTCCATATCTTGCTTGGATTTACACTGAATAACGCCATTGTCATCTCGCTTGGGCTTGTACTTTATTCTACCAGCAACGGCTCGCTCGCTTCGTCGTTTATCCCATATAGGGGTAGTAATAGACCTCCTGAGATATTCACGCACTCGTTTGGGTTTGTCATTTCCCGTCTCATAAACAGGATAAGCTTCAAGATAGATGAACCACTCATCTCTCCACTCACTTTTCTTTAATTTGACGGAGACTTTAGTATAATCTAATCTTTTCATAATGGTTTTATATCTTTATAAAGTTTGTCTATTGATTCCTTGTGAGCATACACATAATTACCGATTTGCCGGGTCGGTATTGAGTATTTTCGTATATGAGCATACACGGTGCTGTCATCCAGATGAAATTTCTTGGAAATCTCACCTATTGTATAGCAATCCTCTGGTTCCATGCGGTACATGGTAACTGGTTTCCTTGGCTTGGTGTCAAGCGGAGACTGTCTTAACGGAAACAGATTCATTAGTTCTCCTTTGCATACAAGTCGTATTCCTTTCTCTGGCTCAATGAAGGAAATCTTTTTCATGTAGATGAGCCTATAAATGGTTGAGCGGCTTGCACCAAACATAGCATACGCTTCCGTTATGCTGATATACTCTTTAGACTTGGGCATATTGCTTACAATCTTGTCCAGTTCAAGTTGGCGTTTTTCTTCATCATGCTTACGCTTCCACGCCACCTTGGAGCATTTGGGTGAACAATACCAGGACTCCAAAGTCCTTGCGAAGAACTCTTCTCCGCACACAGGACATTTCCGTACTATCTTATACTTTGCTACTGCCATAATTCATTCATTTTGTAGTTCTTAATATCTATTCTTCTCATCATATCTACTTTTTCTTACAGGTACAAATAAGGTACAGATGTTTATAATAATAACGCAAAGATAGCAATATTATTGTGTACGGCCAAAAACAAGAAAAGCGTGTAACTCATTGAGCTACACGCTTTCCATTTGATATTGTATTCTTATTTCTCTATGTGCTTATTTCACTTCCTCAAAATCCGCATCCTGAATATGTTCGTCCTGTCCACCGTTGGACTGACCACCACCGGCTTGTCCGGCATTCATATCAGGACCGGCTTGTGCACCACCTTGGGCACCGCCCTGAGCGTACATCTCTGCACTTGCAGCTTGGAATGCAGTATTCAATTCGGCCATAGCACTGTCAATAGTTGCCAAATCCTGAGCCTTGTGAGCATCCTTCAGTTTCTGCAAAGCAGCTTCGATCGGAGCTTTCTTATCAGCAGGCAACTTGTCACCTAATTCTTTCAGTTGATTTTCAGTTGAGAAAATCATACTGTCAGCCTGATTTAACTTGTCGATCTTTTCACGTTCTTTCTTATCAGCTTCAGCGTTTGCTTCGGCTTCAGCTTTCATCTTTTCAATTTCTTCTTTGCTCAAACCACTGGAAGCTTCGATACGGATAGCTTGTTCTTTACCTGTAGCCTTATCTTTAGCAGATACCTTCAGAATACCGTTGGCATCGATATCGAATGTAACTTCAATCTGAGGAACACCACGACGAGCCGGAGCAATACCTGTCAAGTTAAACTGACCGATAGATTTATTCTGCGCAGCCATCGGACGTTCGCCTTGCAATACATGAATGGTCACTTCAGTCTGGTTATCGGCAGCCGTAGAGAAAGTTTCGCTCTTACGTGCAGGAATCGTTGTATTAGCGTCAATCAATTTAGTCATTACACCACCTAAGGTTTCGATACCCATTGACAACGGAGTAACGTCCAACAACACCACACCCTTAATCTCATCTGTTAAAACAGCACCTTGCACAGCAGCACCTACCGCTACTACTTCATCCGGGTTAACACCCTTAGAAGGAGCTTTGCCGAAGAAGTCTTCAACTAACTTCTGAACAGCCGGTATACGTGAAGAACCACCAACAAGGATTACTTCGTCAATATCAGCATTATTCAAACCGGCATCCTGCATAGCTTTCTTGCAAGGTTCAAGACAAGCCTGAATCAAGCTATGAGCCAAAGATTCGAATTTTGCACGAGTCAAAGTCTTAACCAAATGCTTAGGCACACCTCCTACCGGCATAATGTACGGTAAGTTGATTTCTGTACTTGTAGAAGAAGACAATTCGATCTTTGCCTTTTCTGCAGCTTCTTTCAGACGTTGCAAAGCCATCGGATCTTGAGTAAGATCGGCACCTTCGTCTTTCTTGAATTCTTCAACCAACCAATTAATGATTACTTGGTCGAAATCATCACCACCCAAGTGAGTGTCACCGTTTGTAGAAAGTACTTCGAACACACCGCCACCGAACTCAAGGATAGAAATATCAAATGTACCTCCACCAAGGTCGAATACGGCAATCTTCATATCTTTGTGAGCCTTGTCAAGACCATAGGCCAACGCAGCAGCCGTCGGTTCGTTTACGATACGTTTTACTTCCAATCCGGCAATCTGACCAGCTTCTTTTGTAGCCTGACGTTGTGAATCCGAGAAATAGGCAGGAACTGTGATAACGGCTTCCGTTACTTCCTGTCCCAGATAATCTTCAGCAGTCTTTTTCATTTTCTGCAAAATCATTGCAGATATTTCTTGAGGAGTGTAAAGACGACCGTCGATGTCGACACGCGGCGTGTTATTATCGCCTTTTACCACTTTATATGGAACGCGAGCTACCTCTTTCTGTACTTGATCCCAATTTTCACCCATGAAACGTTTGATAGAAAAAATCGTACGTTTCGGGTTTGTGATAGCCTGACGTTTAGCAGGATCACCTACTTTACGTTCGCCACCGTCCACGAATGCAACGATAGAAGGAGTGGTACGTTTACCTTCACTATTTGCTATTACTACCGGTTCGTTTCCTTCAAATACGGAAACACATGAGTTTGTAGTTCCTAAGTCAATACCAATAATTTTTCCCATAATCTTTATACTTTTATATTATTATTATTCAAATTTCCTTTTGTCCGGCTGTTGTCTTATTCCTTATTTCTAAGGGTATCTTCCAAACGGACGACAATCTAAAAACAAACCGTATGCCAAAAGGAAATTACATTAGTCAGTGACATATTTTCTGCCAAAAAGACAGTTTTTAACTACATAGCTTGTGCAATAGATGCAAACATAACCCGCAGTTGACTCATACAACAAATGTAACTGACTCTGGTTCGATACGGAAAAATAAAATTATGTTTCTTCACGGGAAGATATAACAAACAGCCTTTCTCTCCCAACTGCCATACTGGCGGACCGTACATTTTTTAATGGGAATTATAGAGCCTGTTTAAATTTTGCCCAGCATTATTTTGAGAGGAAAATTCAAACAAGCCCTACATTTTATAATTAAGGATAGAGCCATAAGTACATAATACATCCAAGTCTGTAAATCAACAGACCCGGATACACATGCATTGCATATCCGGGTCTATCTCTTCTCTCCACTTGTGTAGAGCAAGATTATTTCTATATATAGTATTGACTACTTCTTGACAAGTACCAGTACCAATGTTCCATTTGCATCATACAGTCCGATACCGCCACCGGCAAGCTTACCAAAAGATTTCACTTCATTCAGTGCACCCATGATTTTTCCTTCTGTTTCCATATCGGGACAGGCCATCATGGTAGACGCCATACCCGGAAAAGAGATCGAAAGAGCATTTCCTTCTTCTGTTTTAAAACCGCCGTTTATCAGGTTACATCCTGCATTACCATGCACTCTCTGCTCTTTTACGTCAAAAGCAATAAAAGGCTGTTTTTCCATTCCTGTAGGAACGGCTTCACCATTCACATCCGTAATTTTCCACTCTCCCTGCAAATCCGCAACCTTCACATCGGCAGCTTTCTTTGCAAGGATAACAACCGGACGATTGGAAGCATTACAAAGAGCCATATTCTCTTTTCCCATTTTTTTATATCCTTTCACCTGTGCCAAGGCACCCAATACATTCTGTTCCAAAGTCATATCCGGACAGGCCATACGAGTACTCCCCAATGCCCCCAAATCAATGGTACCAGGTTTGGCATTCACATCAACCGAACCGATAATACGATTACAGCCACTATATCCGTACACTTTTCCAGTAGTGGTATCAAAGCCTATAAAAGGAAGTTGCTGACCCTGACCCGGCACGACAGCCGAACCGTTTATTTCAATAATATTCCATTCACCGTTCATAGAAGACAAAGAGAGGGCCTCTTTTGAAGAACGGCAAGAAAACATTACAAGTGCTGCACTTGCAATAAAAATAGAAACAATTACTTTTCTCATTATTCAATAACGTTTAAGTTAAATATCGGTGCAAATATATTGAAAATAACATAAAGTTCATACATTTGTCTAACAAATATCAACAGTCCGAGCCATTCAATAGTTCATTAACGCCTAATTAAAGATGAAAGAAACCATATTTATCTTACTTTTTATCATTCCGGGAATGATAACCATTACTGCTCAAAATGATTACATTGTGAAAACCTTTCAACAGACAGACAGTAATATGAGCGAAGAAGAGCGGTTTGTTGAAAGTAATTTTCCGTTAATAACCTTATGCAAATGGACACCGGGATTGAAATTCATGTTTATCCCCGATGGCAACGATCTGTTTGTACCTATCTTCAATTCTTATGAAACCGGAAAAGAGGTGGACAGCAGCAAACTTAAACACAGATTCTTTGAGTTTCAAGGTATCGAAGAAAAAGCAAAAGAGACTCATGTAGGCACCAATTATTCCACCCGTTTTATCTTTAGCTGTGAAGGGAATAAATACTATTATGAATTTAAGGGGCAGAGACTTGATGACATCTGTGAGCGGAATCCTCATGCCAGTATTAACGGACTGGTATATCTACCTGACGTAGACACTGCACGAAATTTACTTATCGGAAAAGTTGTTTACACAAACTTTACTACTGCACGGGTAGATTACAGTAACAGTTATGCCGGTTATAAAACAATAACCATCCCCAAAGATGAGAAAGTAACCATTACAAATATCGGAGTCGGAAGTAAATCATATCCCGTAAAAGTGATTTTCGAAGACACGGCAGGCAATTCATACTATACTGAAGTAGCCCTGTCGAGAACAAACTCCGGAATGGATAAATCCGACTTTCAGGCAGAGAAGAAAATGAAATATTTTCCGAATGCATTTTCTTTCAATAACCGACAAACACTAACGGCAGAGAACTTAAAAAACAAATACACGGGTATGGCTGTTTATCCCAAACAGACAATGAGTGTGAAATGTTTTATAAATGTAGACGGAAGGAAAACAGAAAATCAAGTACGCTTATTACGTTACACTTCACTGCATATAAAAGATATTGAGATAAAACTCCCTGAGACAAAAGCAAAATTAACTCTTGAAGATGTAAACGGAAGTATTTTTGAACTTGAAGTTGATTTGAAATATGACATTATTACCAAAAATGAAAACTATATAGAAGATCTACTGGCTTTTGGAGATATCCGTAAACAGTATCCACATACCACAGAGGAGAACTGGAAGCTCATTTCTCAAGGCGAAGTGCAAGAGGGAATGACAACCGATGAATGCCGTCTGGCACTCGGCAATCCCATCCAGATAGAATTCAAACAAGACACCCGGTTCGAGACTTGGCTGTATGCACGGAAAATGCTGGAATTCGAAAGCGGACGGTTACTTCGTTATAAATAAATAAGGAAAGTAGGAACGGTTTTCTGAAAATAATGCCGTATATTTGTTCCATAAACAATTCTTAAATTCTTAATTTTAAATTCTTAATTAAAGAAATGGGTAGAGTTCTTATTATCGGTGCGGGCGGTGTAGGTACCGTTGTTGCACACAAAGTGGCACAAAATGCCGATGTATTTACTGACATCATGATTGCCAGCCGTACTAAATCCAAATGTGACGATATAGTAAAAGCAATTGGCAATCCCGATATAAAAACGGCTAAAGTAGACGCAGACAACGTAGATGAACTGGTAGCTTTGTTCAATGACTTCAAACCGGAAATGGTAATCAATGTTGCCCTCCCCTATCAAGATCTCACCATCATGGAGGCCTGCCTTAAAGCCGGAGTAAACTATCTGGACACAGCCAATTATGAGCCTAAAGACGAGGCTCATTTTGAATACAGTTGGCAATGGGCTTATCACGAACGTTTTAAGGAAGCCGGATTGACAGCTATTCTCGGTTGCGGTTTCGATCCGGGGGTAAGTGGTATTTATACAGCCTATGCGGCAAAACACTACTTTGATGAAATACAATATCTGGATATCGTTGACTGTAATGCCGGTAATCACCACAAGGCATTCGCCACCAATTTCAATCCGGAAATCAATATTCGCGAAATTACTCAGAATGGCCGTTATTATGAAAACGGCAAATGGGTAACCACCGGCCCGTTGGAAATTCACAAAGACCTGACTTATCCGAACATCGGTCCGCGTGATTCATATTTGCTCTATCACGAAGAGCTCGAATCATTGGTAAAACATTTCCCCAGTATCAAACGCGCCCGATTCTGGATGACTTTCGGACAGGAATATCTGACGCACCTGCGTGTAATCCAAAACATAGGTATGGCCCGTATCGATCCGATTAATTACAATGGCGTAGAAATCATTCCGCTACAATTCCTCAAAGCCGTTTTGCCTAACCCACAAGATTTAGGTGAGAACTACGAAGGAGAAACTTCCATCGGTTGTCGTATCCGTGGTTTAAAGGATGGAAAAGAACGAACTTACTACGTATATAATAACTGCAGTCATCAAGAAGCCTACAAAGAGACGGGAATGCAGGGAGTAAGTTATACTACCGGTGTGCCGGCCATGATCGGTGCCATGATGTTCTTCAAAGGTGAATGGAAACGTCCGGGCGTAAACAATGTGGAAGAGTTTAATCCGGATCCGTTTATGGAACAACTAAACAAACAGGGACTGCCTTGGCATGAAGTGTTTGATGGTGACTTAGAACTATAAGAATGGATTTCTATCGATTATTAAAACTATTCGGTAAACTGAAAAGTCCCAAAGCAAGACTCCTCGGATTGTATGTAATGCATACGGCCCGAAGAAGATATATAGGAATATATCTGGATCCGGTATTAAGTTGTAACTTCCGTTGTAAAATGTGTTATTTCAGCGATGAGGAAAAAAGAAAAGAAATGCATGGCATACTCTCCGAACAGGACATGGAGACCATTGCCAAAGCTCTTTTTCACCGCGCGTTAAAGTTGCAGATAGGATGTGGTGCCGAACCCAGTCTTTACAAAAATCTGACTGGTATCGTTCGTTTAGGCAAACAATACAATGTGCCATACATATCGCTCACAACCAACGGTAATCTGTTGACAAAGGAACAATTACTCAGCATGGCAGAAGCCGGTCTGGACGAAATTACGCTTTCTACACACGGTATCCGTAAAGAAACGTACGAACATTTAATGACGAACGGCAAATATGATCTTTTTCTGCAACTGCTGGATAATTTGAAAGAGGTTAAAAAACAATACCCGGACTTCAGAATTCGCATTAACTATACGATGAATGAGGATAACACCGAAGAGTTGAAAGATTTTTGGAAAGTATTCGGAGACATCCCTCTGAACATCCTGCAACTGCGTCCTGTACAGGAAATAGGCAATAGCGAGTATCAGAACTTCAGCCTTCAGAAAATATCCGAATTGCTCGACAGTGTAGTCAATCCGTTAGTAGAAGAATGTAAACGAAAAGGAATCATCTGCATGGCTCCTGAGCATAAGAACCTACAAATACTGGAACAGGAAACACCGGATAAAGATAAAACGTTTGAAGAACTGACTTACTGTTATGTATCGGCTCGCTCGTGTTGGAATGAAGATTTCGATTATCATACAGAGACTTTCGAATCTTACTGCCGGCGAAAACGAATGGGGAAGTATATATTGCAAAAGTTATTTTCCAGAACAGAGAATAAACTGGATAAACCCAAACATGTGACGAGAAAGATGAACTATTCAGTAAAATAAACCTTATTATAATTATGGGATTAAAGGTAGGAGATAAAGCTCCCGAATTATTAGGAGTAAACGAAAATGGCGAAGAAATACGCCTGAGCAGCTATAAAGGAAAGAAAGTCGTGTTGTATTTCTATCCTAAAGATAATACCTCCGGATGTACCGCACAAGCTTGTAGCTTACGTGATAACTATTCGGAACTGCGTAAGGCCGGTTATGAAGTTATCGGCGTAAGTGTAGATGACGAGAAGTCACATCAAAAGTTTATTGCGAAAAATAATCTCCCTTTTACACTGATTGCCGATACGGACAAGAAATTAGTAGAACAATTTGGAGTATGGGGAGAAAAGAAACTGTACGGACGTGCATACATGGGGACATTCCGTACTACTTTCCTTATTAACGAAGAAGGAATCATAGAACGGATCATTACCCCGAAAGAGGTTAAAACCAAAGAACATGCTGCACAAATTCTACAATAAATAAAAAAAGCATTAACCATACATCGTAAACAAGTAAATTGTAAATAGAAAAATGGCAAAAAAAGATGAACTTAATTTTGAAACAGATAATAATATGGCATCAAGCGAAAAATTAAAAGCCTTACAGGCTGCCATGGACAAGATAGAAAAGAGCTTCGGTAAAGGTTCTATCATGAAAATGGGTGACGAAGTTGTTGAACAGGTAGATGTGATCCCCACCGGCTCTATCGGGCTGAATGCGGCATTAGGCGTAGGTGGCTTCCCCCGTGGAAGAATAATTGAAATCTACGGTCCGGAATCTTCCGGTAAAACGACTCTGGCTATCCACGCCATTGCTGAAGCACAGAAAGCAGGAGGTATCGCAGCATTTATCGATGCAGAACACGCTTTCGACCGTTTTTATGCAGCCAAGTTAGGCGTAGATGTAGACAATCTTTTCATTTCTCAGCCGGACAATGGAGAACAAGCATTGGAAATAGCCGAACAACTAATCCGCTCTTCTGCAATCGACATTATCGTAGTAGACTCGGTAGCTGCTCTGACTCCTAAAGCAGAAATTGAAGGTGATATGGGTGATAACAAAGTCGGTTTACAAGCCCGCCTTATGTCGCAAGCATTACGCAAACTGACTTCTGCCGTAAGTAAAACCCGCACAACTTGTATCTTTATCAACCAGTTACGTGAGAAAATCGGTGTAATGTTCGGTAATCCGGAAACAACAACCGGTGGTAATGCACTGAAATTCTATGCTTCCGTACGTCTGGATATTCGTGGTTCACAACAAATTAAAGATGGAGAAGAAGTTATCGGTAAGCAAACTAAAGTAAAGGTTGTAAAAAACAAAGTAGCACCTCCTTTCCGTAAAGCAGAATTTGATATCATGTTCGGTGAAGGCATCTCTCATTCCGGCGAGATCATTGATCTGGGAGCAGAGATGGGTATCATCAAAAAAAGCGGTTCATGGTACAGCTATAATGATACCAAACTCGGACAAGGACGTGATGCAGCCAAACAATGCATTGCTGATAATCCGGAACTGGCTGAAGAACTGGAAGCATTGATATTTGAAAAGCTGAAAGAACACAAGTAAATTATAGAAATTAAAAGAGTTAAGGCTGTGCTGTATACCGGTTTATATTCCGTTATCAGCGCAGCTTTATTTTTTATTTATAGAATATTTTTCTTTTCTTTGTAACAACATCTACCGGATTACGTCTTACTGGTATAAACACATTGCTACTAAAAAGCCCATGGACGCTGAGAGTTTTAAAAAAGAATTTCTACCTTTTCACCGCAAACTTTACCACATAGCCTACCGGCTATTGGAAAATGAAGCCGATGCCGAAGATCTGGTACAGGAAGCTTACTTAAAGCTATGGGATAAACGGGAAGGATTGGCAATCATCAGTAATCCGGAAGCATTCAGCGTGACACTCGTTAAAAATATGTGTTTTGATCTTTTACGCTCAGGAAAATATACTGCCAATAAACAAACAGTAGAGTTAAACGGTATCCATTATACCTGTCCGGCAGATGATATGGAAACCCGGGATGAAGTCCGGCAAGTAAAAAACATCATAGCGCAACTGCCCGAGCAACAACAAAAAGTGGTCATACTCAGAGATGTAAAAGAATGCTCGTATGAAGAAATAGAACATATTACCGGGCTAAATTCCATAAATATACGTGTGCTACTATCAAGAGCAAGAAAAAGAATTCGTGAACAATTTAATAAACTGAACAACTATGAGAGTCGAAGAAATTGAAAGGTTACTGGCCGAATTTTACGAAGGAAATACCAGCGAGAACCAAGAAGAAAAGTTGAAGAAATACTTCGAAACACAGAATGTCCCTGAACATCTGGAAAAAGATAAGAGATTATTTCTTTGCTTTCATAAAGATGTACCCGTGGAAGTACCCGCAGCGCTGGAAGACAAATTAAGCCGGATGATCGACACGAAAGAACAAGAGGAAATACACTTTTTCCGTAAAAATAAATCAAAGCGCAATTGGCGCTGGGTTGGTGGAATAGCTGCCAGCATAGTATTGTTGTTCGGACTCGGGTACAGTATCAGCAACATAAGCGACACAATGGATAGACCTAAAGAAACCTTTACGGATCCGGAAGTGGCTTACGAAGTACTACAGGCCACCTTAATGGAAGTTTCTATGGGATTGAACAATGGAGTAGATGAAATGATAGACACTCAAAAAGATATCAGAAGAACAAACAGAGAGATAAAAAAGGATCTACAATTACAATAGAACAGCATTAATGATTATGAAAACGAACAGATTATTCCTTGCAGGCGTATTATTACTACTGCCACTGCTTTGTCAGGCACAAGGCCTGTTTGCCAAATACAGTGACATGAACAACGTGTCATCGGTTTACATCTCCAAAGCGATGATAGAAATGAATCCGGAACTATATACCAAAGACGTCAATGTCGGGAAACTTGCCAAACAATTAGAGTTGGTACAAATACTCTCCACAATGGATAATGGTATAAAAAGAGAAATGCGGCGGGATATTGAAAGCGTAGTGCGTGCACAAAAATATGAATTGCTGATGAAACAAAAAGGCATCGTTTCGCGTATGGCTTTTTATGTAAAGCGTAAGGGGGAAACCGTACAGGATCTCATTATGGTAGTCGATGGTGCCGCTACGTTAAAATACGTCCGGTTAGTAGGCGACATGACCATAAAAGATATTCAGAATATCATGAAATCGCAAAAGACAAGTGACAATACCTACTTCAGCATTCCCACCCATGAAATCAATAATGCATTCAAAGAAATCAGCATAGCCCTCGGCGAACTAAAAAAGATAGAAGGCATCACTGAACTGAAAGATTTAAAGAAGGAAATGAAAAAACTTCAAAAAGAGACAGAAGAGATGGGATTATCGTACATTATCTTCTAAGAATATTGATTTTTCAGTATACTGAAACGATTTGATTCTTCTTATTGAAACTGTTTGATTCTTCTAACCGGAACGATTGGTTTCAAGCGTTTGAAACTCTTCGTTCCAATTCATCGGAACAAAATAAGACTTATTCTCCCCAAACATATAAAACCGAATAAGGTTTCGCATGTCTGTAGAACATACAAAACCTTATTCGGTTTTTAATTATTCCTATCGGAATCTATGCTATATAAATGAATACAACTGTATGATTTTTAGAACCAATAAATGTAGGCTAATGTACTACAGCTGATAACCACCCATAGCAATACTCCCTGGACCAAAGGTTTAAGGCCAACTGATTTCACAACATCAATAGACAAGGAAGCACCAATAAAAAACATGGTTATAGTCAGAGTTTTGCGTGCCAGGCCATTAATAGCGGCACCCACCTCCGGAACACTTCCCAATAGATAAGTATTCACAATCATAGCCAATACAAAAAAGAAAATAAACCAAGGAATGCTAATCTTCTGCCCTTTACTTTTGAAAATAAACGAAGTGGCAAATGCCATTGGAATAATCCAAAGGGCACGTGTCAACTTAATGGTAGTCGCCACTTTCAAGGCTTCCTCTCCATATGCCGCACCGGCTCCTACCACCGAACTCGTATCATGAATGGCAATGGCAGCCCATGTCCCGAATTCATGTTGACTCATACCCAAAGCATGGCCTATTACCGGGAAAATGAACAATGCAATAGCATTCAAAATAAAAATAGTGGCTAAAGCAACAGACATTTCGCTATCATTAGCTTTCACTACCGGCCCTACCGCAGCAATAGCGCTACCACCGCAAATAGCAGTACCCGAACTGATTAAATAAGAAGTATTACGGTCTACCTTCAATAATTTACGTCCGATAAACCAGCCAATCACCAAAGTTCCTATTACTGAGATAACGGTAAATTCCATACCTTCTTTACCGGAGGCAAGTGCTGAATGGAGATTCATACCAAACCCCAAACCTACTACGGAATATTGCAACAAATATTTAGAAGTCTTCTTATTAAATTTCGGATGTGCCTGCCCGCAAACCAATGCAAAAGCCAATCCTAAAAACAAAGCCAAAGGAGGAGTAACCCATGCCGAAAAAGCTTGCATGCCCGGAATATAATCCAATAATAAGAAAAAAGTTAAAATCGAAAGTAAGGATACATAGACAATTTTATTATTCGTCTTTAATGTTCTTGTAATAGCTGACACCATATCTTTATTGTTTAATTATTTTTTCGAGTGCAAAGATACGGTTACTTTATGGCATGCACCAATTGTTTCTATTTATGCACTATAACCTTTGGTTATAGTGCATAGCAAACTGCATAAACACCTGTGGTAATCCTCCCTCCTGCCCTTGCTGATGAACAAAGCAAAACTCACGTAACATCTGCATCTCTTTTATCTCAACGACACGGAAATTACCGGAAGCCAATTCTTTATAAATAGAACGTATAGATACAATACCCATACAATCCGTGTTTTCCAGAAATAATTTTATACTCTCTGTACTGCCGAGATACATCAACACATTGAGGGAAGAGAGTTTAATGCTATGTTGGAGCAGTGCACGTTCAAACACGTCGAGAGTACCCGAACCACGTTCACGAAGGACAAGAGGAATATGCTGCAAGTCTTCGGGAGTTATTTCATCCGGCAAGGAAAGTTTGCTTTGAGCATGTACGATGGCTACTAACTCATCATCAAGGAAGGTAGTATATTTCAAATTGGGCAAGCGAAAAATCCCTTCCACCAATCCCAAATCAATCCGGTGTTCCTGCAATGCAGTCTCTATTTCACGGGAATTACCGTTCAAGAGAGACAGATTCACCTGTGGAAATTTACGGATAAAATTTCCTAATAAAGGTGGCAGCACGTATTGGGCTATCGTGGTACTGGCACCAAGTTTCAACTCACCGATATAATCGCCGTGCAAAAGATGCATTTCATATTCCAGACGTTTGTAAGCATCAAGAATACGTTCACTATGTTCCAATAACAATTTTCCGGCTTCTGTGAGAGATATTTTATTTCCCTGACGGTCAAAAAGTCTCGCCTGATAACAGGCTTCCAATTCTTGAATATGTTTGGTTATAGCCGGTTGGCTGACAAAAAGCTCTTGCGAGGCTTTTGTAAAACTGAGATTCTTTGCTACGCTTTGAAATACTTTTAAACGGAAATCGGACATATGAATAATGATTAACGATTAATAACAGGACGAACCACAAGAAGCGATTCTCTTATAATTCATCCCCTTTGATACCCAAAGCCTGCATTAACGGGAATGCCAGCATTTCCCAATGATACTCCACCACTCCGTCAGGTTCACTCATACGGAACTGAATAACCTCTTTTTCCTTCACGGCATTCAAGGCGATTCTCACCTTATCTCCATATTCTTCATTAAAAGAAATCACAATAAGTTTCTTCACATCTGCCGAATCCGATACTATTCCCAACAAATCAAGAAACAGTTCTTCGCGGGTCACCATTTCTTCACAAGGAACCCCGGCGAAAGAAAATTCACCGAACTGGCTTGAAAAAGCAACCCCGTTCAGTTCTTCTTTCAGATCTGCCGGTTTGCAAAACAGCAACTTAGAAGAATCTTTATCATACACAAACAGCAACTGTGCCTTGTTATCCCCCTCACTAATGCCGGCATCCAACGCCAGATAAGTAGTCAACAATGATAAATCAATTTCCCGTAAAGGCCGATTCAGAATTTTCTCAAAATAGCTTTTTAAATCCGAAACTACATAATTCAAGAATGCGGCATCAATCAGCATAACAATCTCAGGCAATTTTATCTTTTTATCCATAAAAATTATTCCATTATAAAATCCGTATATTGAGGGATAAAGATACAATAAAGCTTTTATACACGCATCATCAATCTTCTAAAAGTTTAGGCAGTATGCCCCGACTGTATAAATAATCATATCTCCATGTCCCAATCATAAAGATAGTACAGAGACAATTATCCCCCTCAAAAGCTCTATATACCCTATGGATATAAAGCAGACATTTTGTCAACTAATTATATAATTTTACTGAAAAAATGGCATATTATATGTATTGGCAAATCTTTTGCGCCCCCTTTAGTGTTATTGAAAACGTGAAAATAAGAAAGGAGATTATAAGATATGAACTTTAACAACTTTACCATTAAATCCCAGGAAGCGGTGCAAGAAGCCGTAAACTTGGTAAAAGCCCGGGGGCAGCAGGCCATTGAACCGGCTCACTTACTGGCAGGGGTAATGAAAGTCGGTGAAAACGTAACCAACTTCATTTTCCAGAAGTTAGGAGTGAACGGACAACAAATTGCGCTGGTTGTCGACAAACAGATAGATTCATTACCGAAAGTATCCGGTGGAGAACCTTATTTGAGCAGAGAATCGAATGATGTGCTTCAGAAAGCAACACAATATTCAAAAGAAATGGGCGATGAATTCGTTTCACTCGAACATTTATTATTGGCGTTACTGACTGTAAAAAGTACCGTTGCCACCATTCTGAAAGATGCAGGAATGACAGAAAAAGAATTACGCAGTGCCATCAACGAATTGCGTAAAGGCGAAAAGGTGACCTCACAATCAAGTGAAGATACTTATCAATCACTTGAAAAATATGCCATTAACCTGAACGAAGCAGCCCGTAGCGGTAAGCTCGATCCCGTTATCGGACGTGATGAAGAGATACGGCGTGTGCTTCAGATATTAAGTCGCCGTACCAAAAACAACCCCATACTTATAGGTGAACCGGGTACCGGTAAGACAGCTATTGTAGAAGGGTTGGCCCATCGTATATTAAGAGGTGACGTACCCGAAAACCTGCGTGACAAGCAAGTGTACTCACTGGATATGGGTGCATTGGTAGCAGGTGCAAAATATAAAGGTGAATTCGAAGAACGGCTGAAGTCGGTAGTCAATGAAGTGATGAAATCCGATGGAAATATCATCCTGTTTATTGATGAAATTCACACGTTAGTCGGAGCAGGTAAAGGAGAAGGGGCAATGGATGCCGCCAATATTCTTAAACCGGCTTTAGCACGCGGTGAATTACGGGCAATCGGTGCCACCACCCTCGATGAGTATCAAAAATATTTTGAAAAGGATAAGGCATTGGAACGTCGTTTCCAGATCGTACAAGTGGATGAACCGGACACACTCAGTACCATTTCCATCCTACGTGGATTGAAGGAGCGTTATGAAAACCACCACCATGTACGTATCAAAGACGATGCCATCATTGCTGCCGTGGAATTAAGCAACCGGTATATCACCGATCGTTTCTTACCCGATAAAGCGATCGACCTGATGGATGAAGCTGCCGCCAAACTCCGTATGGAAGTAGATTCCGTCCCGGAAGATCTGGATGAGATATCACGCAAAATCAAACAATTAGAGATCGAGCGTGAAGCTATCAAACGTGAAAAAGATCAACCGAAACTGGATACGATAGGCAAAGAAATCGCCGAATTGAAGGAACAGGAGAAATCTTACAAGGCCAAATGGCAAAATGAAAAATCACTGATGGATAAAATCCAGCAGAATAAAGTAGAAATAGAAAACTTGAAGTTCGAGGCAGAAAAGGCAGAACGTGAAGGAGATTATGGAAAAGTAGCGGAAATCCGTTATGGAAAGCTACAAGCATTGGACAAGGAAATCACAGAGATACAGGAAGAATTGAAGCTGATGCAAGGCGATTCGGCTATGATCAAGGAAGAGGTGGATGCCGAAGACATCGCCGATGTAGTATCCCGCTGGACCGGTATTCCGGTAAGCAAAATGCTCCAAAGCGAAAAAGACAAGTTGCTCCATCTCGAGGATGAACTTCACGAACGTGTGATTGGTCAGGATGAAGCTATTGCTGCCGTTGCTGATGCCGTACGTCGTAGCCGTGCAGGATTACAAGACCCGAAACGTCCGATAGGTTCATTCATATTTCTCGGTACCACCGGTGTAGGTAAAACAGAATTGGCAAAAGCACTCGCAGAATTCCTGTTTGACGACGAGACGATGATGACCCGTATCGACATGAGCGAGTATCAGGAGAAACATAGCGTTTCCCGTTTGGTCGGAGCCCCTCCAGGATACGTAGGATATGATGAAGGCGGACAATTGACGGAAGCGATCCGACGTAAACCATACTCCGTGGTATTGTTCGACGAAATTGAGAAAGCCCACCCGGATGTATTCAACATTCTGCTACAAGTGCTGGATGACGGGCGACTGACGGATAATAAAGGACGCGTGGTCAACTTCAAAAATACCATTATCATCATGACTTCCAATATGGGTAGTTCCTATATACAAAGCCAGATGGAAAAACTGAATGGTTCCAATAAGGAAGAGGTAGTTGAAGAGACTAAAAAGGAGGTAATGAACATGTTGAAAAAGACAATCCGTCCGGAATTCCTGAACCGTATTGACGAAACCATAATGTTCCTGCCTTTGACAGAAAAAGAGATTAAACAAATCGTTCTGTTACAGATTAAAGGTGTTCAGAAGATGCTTGCAGAAAACGGGGTAGAACTGCAACTTACAGACAATGCCATCAATTTCATAGCACAAGCCGGTTATGATCCCGAATTTGGTGCACGACCTGTAAAAAGAGCCATCCAACGCTATCTGCTAAACGACCTGTCCAAAAAGTTACTTGCGCAGGAAGTGGACCGCAGCAAAGCGATCATAGTCGATGTGGCCGGAGACGGATTATCTTTCCGTAACTAAACAAGAAGTAAATTCACTATCAAATGCCGATATGCCACCGAGCATACCGGCATTTTCCGTATAAAACACTCAATATATAAATCTTCGTACAGCCACCTCACAGACAGGATGAAGCAGTACAAGTACATATGCACCATGTTTCGGAAGTTGCATCATCAAAGATTGCTGCGGGCATTGTTCTTTCGCTTGCAAATTTCCATGATCGTCATACAAATAAACCATTGTATCTACAAACAGACCATTTAGTTGCAAAACTCCTTTTTCGGTGTCCAGCAGGAGTTCGAATGTTTTATTAAACCGTTTATTCATACTTTATTTGTCCACCTCTCAGCCCCTTAAGAGATCTTTATGTATAAAAAAGCGTGGGAACTGTTGCCATTATCGTACTTGAGGCTCTGGACTGCCACTATTCAAATAATGTACAACAACCCACGCCCAGTACTATATATTTTCATATACAGCAGAGCATGAGCGCTTGTTAGCATTATTCCTGAATAGTGAAATTGTCCAGATTTCAAGTACAGAATAATATCGTAAACGCCTTTGTTCTAATTTGTTATTTTATCCTATCGCCTGACACTTCAGATGCCGAAGGATTGCAACAAAGATAAGTAAAAAAGCATTGAATCTTACAAAAGAAAGCCCAAAATATTCCTGCAAATACATAGTACAGAGAGAACAGAGAGTATTTTCTTTTGTTTTGAACTTACCAATAAAAAAACAAAAAGCGTGATAAACATCCTCAATGACATTTATCACGCTCCTATATTTCAACACTTTACAATCCGGCTTATTCTTCCGTCTCTTCTTTTGCTTCTGTTTCTTTAAATTCTGTAATTCCGTTGGTAACAAGAATATTATACCATAAAATCAACTTCTTGATATCGTTCACGTAAACTCTGTCCCGATCAAAATCCGGCAATACTTCTGCCAGATAAGAACGCAGTTCTTCAGCAGTTGCTTTCTTCGGATCGATAGAAGCAACTGCTGCGTTCTCTTTCTCCTTGATTGATTCAAGCACATCACGCAAAGGCACCTCAGCATCATTCGTATACATTGCAATATCTGCCAATGAAATAATCTTCTCGTTGCCATAAGCCGGAAAACGTTTCTTTTCAGCACTGATAGATTCTACAATCAGCATATTCTTTCCCTGTGAAATGAGCTTATATAATCCCGGCCTGCCGGAAATTGACAAAATAGTCTTCAACATAATATATTCAGTTTTTTATTATTGATTATTTTTTCGGTTGGCAAAGATAGTGTAAGCCGAAGACAATACAAAATAAGCTCGCTTATTTTTATTGCTGAGACAGTAGCTATTTTTCTGAAAGGTAATCCGTTTTTTTAGATAGCAAAGAGATTAATTCCAAAACCTGCGGGATGAGCGGCATGTCATCATCATTCACAATTACAAAATCAGCCTGCTTACGCTTTTCCTCATCGCTCATCTGACTCTCAATACGTTTCACTATAAGTTCACGCGAAGAGTTATCCCGGCATATCGCCCTCTGTATCCGTATCTCTAATGGAGCATAAACCATTACTATCACATCTACCTCACCTGTAAATCCCGATTCTATCAAAATCGCCGACTCCATTCCCACTATAGGAAACAGTGCCCGTTTCTCCACCCACTTACGGAAATCCTCTTTCACCCGCGGATGAATAATTCCATTAATTTGCCTGGCATGATCCGGATGTCCGAAAAGATAGGAAGCCAAAAGCGGTTTATTTAAAGCACCGCCTGCAAATACCTTTTCTCCCAGTAAAGAAGAGAGTTCTTTCTTTATATACGGATCAGTATTTGTCAAACGTTTAGACTCGACATCAGCTATATAAACAGGAATCCCCATCACTTCCAGCAATTGCGAAACGACACTCTTTCCGCTGCCAATTCCACCTGTTATACCGATTTTAATACTCATTGGGAGATACTTGTTCAATCAGAAAATCTACTTTTTCGGGTACAATACGAATAATGTGACTTACGTCCCGTGGAACAGACTTGAGCTTCACGGTATATTTATTCGATCCTAACTTCAGTAATTCTTCATAAGATACATTTATCATGAAATTACCGGCATCGACTTTATCAAACCTCCCCAAACCGATCTTAAAGGTAATCTGCACCTTCGACGGGAAAGTACGCAAAACTTTATCTGCCGGGAAATTGACTCCATGCAAAGGCACTTCAACCGTTTTTTCCGTATAAATATCTACCGGTAAAGTTAAATCTACCGCACCTGGCACAAACTTGGCCCCCTTTACTCCTACGAGAGGAACATGATAAGTCAGCGTATCTGCGATATCATTCAATTCGACCTTTTGCGTGTATGCAGTCGTTATCGTATCGAGAATATTGGCAGGTGCATAAACCAGCACAGAATCAGGAGAATAAATCGTATCGGAAATATAATATTGACGGCTTGCAGTTACCGTTCCCCGCATCTTCACCGGCACCTGTTTAGACTTTCCGGTAGAATAAATATACTCCAACGTATCCGGTTTCACCGACAGCAAACGAGTAGACACATTAAGCTGGCTCATGATCTTTTTCTCAAACTCTGAAGCATATATCCTCACATGATTATCCCGTCCGCTATAATCAGCAAAGTCAAGATTCACCGGAAAGAAACTCTTCCCGAGCATATAATTCAGCAAGACAGTTCCTCTATCCTTTACTTTAACACGCAGTTCCGAAAACGGTTCCGAGGTTATAACTACATTATTGGGAACCCCTTTCAAGCGGACAGGAATAGAAAACTCGGCTTCATAATCGCTATTTAATGTTTGCAAAAGCCAGAATCCTCCGGCAATAAAGAAAAAAAACAAAAAGATTAAGAATTCTCTGCTCTTATCACTAAGCAGAAAATTCTTAATCTTTTCAGATAGTTCTAAATAAATAGACTTTATGTCCCTACGTTCGAACATAGGCTTATTTATATTATAACTTATTTAGCAGGTTGCTGGCTTGCAGCAGATGCATCTGCAAAAATAGAATTCTTATCTATCTTAATCTTTACATTAGATGCAATTTCAAGTACGATATGATCGTCGTTAATTTCTTTGATCACTCCATGTATTCCCCCAGCAGTAATAACTTTCTGGTTTACTTGAAGAGATTTACGAAAGTTAGCAATTTCCTTTTGTTTTTTATTCTGCGGACGAATCATAAAGAAATACATGATAACAAACATTGCTATCAGCATAATCCACATCAGGCTTCCGTCGGGACCTGCAGCAGGAGCTTGCAGTAATACAGTCAATAAATTCATAAATAATTTCGTTTTAGTTTTTTAATCTATAAGAGCAAAGGTATCAGTTTTTTGTCAACTTACCTTCTTTTTTTAATTGATTAACAATTCCATCCAATGTTCCATTGATGAAACTACCACTCTTAGCCGTACTGTAAAGCTTAGCAATTTCTACATATTCATTTAACGAAACACTGACCGGAATGTTCGGAAAACTTAGAATTTCTGCCAAAGCCGTCTGCATAATAATTACATCCATAAATGCTACACGGTCCAAATCCCAGTTTTTGGTGTTTTCACTGATAAGGTGGCGATAATAGTCGGCATTCAATATCGTACGACGGAAAAGACGACGTGCAAACTCCTGATCTTCATCATCTTTAAATTCGGGAAGCAACGGTTGGTTGGCCCCTTGTTTTTCCTCAAAGCGTTTGATTGTTTTCAACACAAATGTATCTACAATCTCTTTATCGTCGTTCCAATACAAACTTTGATCTTCCAATACCTGATCCAAAGAATCATTGTTGAATACAAACATCTTATAAAGTTTCCGCCACAACTCACGGTCTGCCTCGTAAGAATTGTCAGTTGAAGCCATATATTCCTTATAAATATCCGACTCCACAATTTTATCATAAAGCTCTTTGACAAAATCCTGATCATTCGCCCATGTCCTTTTCTGGTTGGCAACGAATTCCGTCAATTGTTTATTCACTTCAAGTTGTGCAATAAATTTGTTTTCCACAAACTTCATGTTCGGATACAACTCTTCCTTTGTAGGTTTCAGTTTGGCTTTAGCTGTGTCAATGCGTTTTTGTGCGTAGTCCGTCAATGCAATCATAAGCATCAACAAATAGTTATAGAGGTCATAAGCCTTTGACAGGCTAAAGAACAACTCTTTCTCCGCTGAGTCTAAATTTTTGCTGCCGTTCTGATAGTAAGCATACACTATTTGTATGATTTTTAGACGAATAAGAACTCTGTTAATCATAATCTTTAATAATACTGTTATTAACGAATTGCAAAAGTAGATATTTTTAATGAGTTTCTGCAAATAAATCACATTTTTTAATGCAGTATTTCATTCTCTGCCCTTTTTCTTTTGACAGTTAAAAAAAAAGTTCCAATTTTGAA
The DNA here is from genome assembly GCF_000432295.1 of Bacteroides sp. CAG:189. Lineage (NCBI taxonomy): Bacteria > Pseudomonadati > Bacteroidota > Bacteroidia > Bacteroidales > Bacteroidaceae > Bacteroides > Bacteroides sp. CAG:189. Next base: position 35,530 of record NZ_HF991001.1, on the reverse strand, counting down.
GCCGATTATAAACGGACCTAATGATATGGAAGATTTAAAAAAGAAAATGAACGCAGATATGAATGACAAAGAGATTGTATTCTCAAAATCCATCAAAGCCGGTAAACGTATTTATTATCTTGACGTAAAGAAAAACCGGAAAGATGAAATGTTCCTTGCCATCACTGAGAGCAAGAAAGTGGTTATGGGTGAAGGTGACGATTCACAAGTCAGTTTCGAAAAACATAAAATCTTCTTATATAAGGAAGATTTCGATAAATTCATGACCGGACTCACTCAAGCAATAGAATATATCAATGACCAGCAAGGACATGCAGTCAGAGAAGAAGTAGCCATAGAAGAGGCACAGCCGGCCGATGAAATAAAGATAGATATTGATTTTGAATAAGTATTTTTTTGATATTTCAGAAAGAAAGCGTACTTTTGCACCGCTTTTTTGCAACATCGTGTGGAATACCACATCGTGTGATGGTGAATTAAGCACTCAAATCACTTAATTTAGAGTAACACAAAAAATTAAAAAAATGAGATCAATTGAAGTAAAAGGAACTGCAAGAACTATTGCAGAACGCTCTTCTGAACAAGCAAGAGCTTTGAAAGCTATTCGTAAAGACAACGGTGTACCTTGTGTACTTTACGGAGGTGGTGAAAATATCCATTTCACAGTACCTGTTGAAGGTCTGCGCAACTTGGTTTATACTCCGCATATTTATGTAGTAGACTTGGTTATCGATGGCAAAAAAGTAAATGCTATCTTGAAAGATATCCAATTCCATCCGGTAAAAGATACTATCCTGCACGTTGACTTCTATCAAATCGATGAAGCTAAACCTATCGTTATGGAAGTTCCGGTACAATTGGAAGGCTTGGCAGAAGGTGTTAAAGCCGGTGGTAAACTGGTTCTGCAGATGCGTAAACTGAAAGTGAAAGCTCTCTATAATATTATTCCGGAAAAACTGACAGTAAATGTCTCTCACTTGGGTCTTGGTAAGACAGTAAAAGTAGGTGAGCTTAAGTATGAAGGTCTTGAATTGCTGAATGCAAAAGACGCTGTTGTATGTGCAGTTAAACTGACTCGTGCAGCAAGAGGTGCAGCTGCTACAGCAGGAAAATAATCACAGGAATACTTCTATCAGAATATTTCGGAACGCAGATTATCACAGATTTTGGTCTGTGTTAGTCTGCGTTTCTTTTTCATCTCAATACATATTAATCGCTTATGAAATATCTCATCGTAGGATTGGGCAACATCGGCCCCGAATATCGTGATACACGCCATAATATAGGTTTTATGGTAGTAGACGCTTTGGCAAAGTTGAATAACACTCCTTTTACAAGCGGACGTTACGGTTCTACAGCATCTTTCTCAATAAAAGGGCAGCAATTATTGCTCCTTAAGCCATCTACATTTATGAATCTGAGTGGATTGGCAGTTCGATACTGGATGCAGGAAGAGAAAATTCCATTAGAAAATGTATTGATTGTAGTAGATGACCTGGCATTACCTTTCGGTACTCTTCGCCTGAAAGGAAAAGGCAGCGATGCCGGCCATAACGGACTGAAACATATTGCCGCCACACTGGGAACTCAAAACTATGCACGTCTCCGCTTCGGAATAGGGAATGATTTTCCTCGTGGCGGACAGATAGACTATGTGCTCGGCCACTTCACAGACGAAGATTGGAAAACAATGGATGAACGTCTGGAAACAGCCGGTGAAATTATAAAAAGCTTCTGTCTGGCGGGAATCAATATAACGATGAACCAATTCAACAAAAAGTAAATAAATCTCTGTAACTAATCATTTAATTACAAATAACCTCATGCCTGAAGCAAGAATAGATAAATGGATGTGGGCCGTACGTATTTTCAAAACCCGTACAATTGCCGCCGAAGCATGCAAAAAAGGCCGTATCAGTATAAACGGTTCTTATGTAAAAGCCGCGCGCATGATTAAACCCGGTGACGTGATTCAGGTGAAGAAACCACCCATCACTTACTCATTCAAAGTATTACAGGCCATAGAAAAACGAGTGGGTGCCAAACTTGTTCCGGAAGTTATGGAAAACGTAACGACTCCCGACCAATACGAACTATTGGAAATGAGTAAGATAAGCGGATTTGTAGACCGCGCACGCGGTACAGGACGTCCGACTAAAAAAGACCGCCGAAGCATAGAAGAATTTACCACTCCGGAATTCTTGGATGATTTCGAATTTGACTTCGATTTCGAAGAAGAGTAGTTAGTGATTGATGAGGGTGTGTCAAAACGTAATTTGATGAAAGGACAACTTTTAATCTGAAACTTGACTCCCTAAATCAATGATGAAAAGAACCATATCATTACTCAAAAACAGAGTTTGATATGGCTCTTTTATAATTGTTAGTTACAATCTATAACTTTTTAGAGTGGTCATTTTAGTTTTGACACACCCTCCTCTTTTTTCATTTATGAAGAATGGAACATCACCAATACCAGCATGCGCCGAAAGACAATGGATATACATCCGGCCCTTTTCCTTTTTCAAATAGGCCGTATGTGGAATAGCGCAAGTAAAAGCCTAAATTGCCATATCCGGCTTGTGCCAGCAGATTTATGCCGACGGGATGTACATACATACCCTTACCGAGCGTTTCTTTATGTCCGTTTACCTTTGCCATAGACTTTATCCCGTGGCGTATTTCCACTTCCGGACCGGCAGCTACGAAGATAGGGCGGTGTCCGTTGATTCTGGTCTGCCATTCGATGGAGATAGGGATGCGGAAATGAAAGTAACGCAGGCGGCTTTTGCTATAATTGGTTTCATCATCGCCGGATACGATTTGCGTAGCACCGTCGGTCTTTAGGAAAGCCTGGTTACCGTCCAGGCGGAAAGAGCGGTACCCCCAGCCTAATCCGAAGGTCATTCCCCAATGACGGTCGTGCGTGAGGGGAAGATAGCTGGTGAAAAGGTTTGCACCTATTTCCCATGATTTGGAAGCATTCAGTGATGCTCTGTCGGATGCACTGAAACTGTAGAAATCATTGGAAAGACTGCTGAATCCCATATAGAGGCCACTGGAGTGCGGATCAAAGCGATTGCGCTTTTTAGGGGCAAAAGGCAGGGCGTCCAATATGCTGGGGCGGTCTGTATCGATACGTGTCAGGTAGACTCCTTCGAATAGTTTTTCTTCCTGTTTGGCATCTCCGTCCGTAGTTACTTCTTCGTAAACTTTGATTTTCACATCACCGTCACCTTTCCGGATGATAATCGAGTCACCGCTTGTGTTTACAATGGTTTGTCTTCTTGTCGTTTCTTGTGCCATGACGCCCGTTAGCGGGAAAAGTATCAGGCATGCTAAGATAATTTGTTTCATGTTTTTTTTAGTTTTTATAGTTTTAATTTTTATAGTTTTAATTTTTTCTTTGAAATAGGAGGGCGACCAGTTCGTCCGAGTTCAGATTGCCTTCGATATAAATAAAGGTGGCGCTGTTCTTCTTACCCACTTTGAAGAGGATGAACCGGTTGAGCGTTTGGTTGTTTTTCTTTAGTTGCGGCAACTGGTAATAGGCTGTCAGCAGTTTGCCGTCTTCTACAATTTCCTGCAATTTCTTCATGGTTCCTTCTTTTCTGTCTTTTTCCAGACAGTCGAGGATGTAGGGCAGTTCTTCCGTTACATCTTTGAATACTAAACTTTTGTATAGGTTTATACGATAAGAGTCCAGCATGTCTTTAGACAGTTCCACCATTGTCACGCCCTTCTGTTTACCATATTTCTGAAATATGGAAGCACTGTGTAATCCCTCTTGTGCCCTTATTTCTGCGGTGGCGGCAGAGAGCAGCAGGATGATGAATATTGTGCGAATAACTGTGTTCATACTTTCTATGTGTTGGTTACTTTATTTTTTAGGTTCTTTTATTCTCCGTCGAAAAGGCTGTTCAGCAGTTCGTCTTCATCGAGACTCACATTCCGGAAGGCAGTCATCGCCTGTTCACGTACCAGATTCTCGTCGGTGTAGCATTTGCCGTCGATGATGACATAGCTATCCGGCATTGCGTTGAAGTGGCGATGAATGCCGGCAATGCCCAATAGAAGCAGTAATCCGGCAGCTATTCCGCTCATGCAGTATATCAGTCGACGGCGAAAAACTGTTTTTCGTGAGGAGACTGTCAGAGAGGAATGATCGGTACAGGCCTCTTTTGCCTGTTTGTTTTCTTTATCAAGGAAGGCAAACAATGGGCTGTACTCTTTCAGATGCTCCGGAACGGTCTCCTGAGTGAAAAAGCGGCGTAATTCCCGTTCTTCTTCACAAGTGGTGTCACCGTCAAAATATTTGTTTAACAACTCTTCTATATTCATACCTTTCTTCTCCTTTTTTCTTCTTGAATGGTTTGCAAGTAAATGTCTCTCACTTTTTTCCGTGCTCTTGACAGATTGCTGCGGATGGCTTCGGCACTGCATCCGGTGATCTCGGCTATTTCTTCTGTTTCGTATTCTTGCACGTCTTTCATCTGTATGATGGTACGTTGCAGGGTAGGCAGCGAGTCGATGATTTCTCTCATCAGCCGGAATTCATCTTTCTCTTCGAGTAGCCGTTCCGGTGTGGCTGACTGGCTGGGGGCTTGTACCTGTTCCAGCGAAAGAGAATCCGGTCGTTTGGCTCGCCAGATATCCATACAAAGATGATGTGTCATTGTCATAGCCAAAGCTTCGATACTTTGGTATTCATCTAACTTTTGCCGCATGTTCCATAGCTTCAGCATGATTTCCTGCACTGCATCTTCTGCATCGGAGGGATCTTCTGTCAATTTCCGCGCATAGTTTAATAACTTATCGCGGAGGGGTAGCACGTCTATTTTAAATTGTTTGAGTTCCATTTACATCTATAAGACGGAGAGGTAGGGAAAACGTGACATGTGAATGGAACTTTTTTTGAGAAAGGAGGAAAAAGGGGAAATAATGAATTGGTGATTAGCGAATTAGTAATTAGTGATAAGTAGATTGCACGATATACCGGCATGACACTTATCACTTATCACTAATGTATTTATCATTAATTTTTATATCTTTCCCAATATCTTGTCCATCACCCAGTTTGTCAGCGTAGCGCTTTCACCGTCGCAGGTACAGATTGATTTTCCTAATAAGTGATCTACTACGGCTTGGATGAGCGGTTGTTGCACATGTTCCGGGTTTTCAATGTAGAATTCTTCGCGTCCGCGTTCGGTATGCAAAGCGATGGGATCGAATGAGAATACGGAAAAACAGATCATGCCTTTGTCACCAATGATTTCGATGCGGTCTTCCTTGGCGGAATCGTGTGCTACAAAGCACCAGGAGCCACTACCTACAAGGCCGTTATCGAACTGGAAACAAGCGCTCAATGTATCTTCTGCCGGATAAAGTCCGCCACGATTGCTTTTATATCCACTGGCTTCAAGGATACAGCCGAACATTTCCTGCAACAAATCTATCTGGTGTGGGGCAAGGTCATAGAAATATCCACCTCCGGCAATATCCGCCTGAACCCGCCAAGGCAAGTTATCCCGGTTATAATCCAGATCACGGGGAGGCTGGGCGAAACGAATCTGTACATTGATCACGTTACCTATGGCACCCTCTTCTACCAATTCTTTTACCTTGATGAAATAAGGGAGATAACGGCGGTAGTATGCCACAAAACAAGGTACTCCGGTTTCACGCGAGATGCGGTTGATACGCGTACACTCTTCGTAGGTAACGGCCATCGGCTTTTCTATATAAGCCGGTTTTCCAGCCTTCATGGCCATGATGGCATAGGTAGCATGTGATGAGGGAGGAGTGGCGATGTAGATAGCATTTACTTCCGGATCGTCGATAAGCTCTTGGGCATCGTCATACCATTTTTTGATACCTCTCTCTTTTGCATAGGCTTTTGCCTTGGCACCGTCACGGCTCATCACGGCCACGACTTCCGAACCCTCTACCTTCTGAAATGCCGGGCCGCTTTTTTTCTTTGTCACTTCACCGCAACCGATGAAGCCCCACTTAATAATCTTTTCACTCATATACCTATTTTGTTTTTAAGAATCACAAAAATAAGAATAAAAAGTGGAATTAAGACTATTTTCTATTCAATTCATTTTTTGTAAATAATATCTACTCCTTTGATGATGCCCGACGGTATTAGCGCGTCTTTCGGAGAAGCTATCTCCGGATATGAATAGGTAATGCGTTTTTCAACCGGTAGTTGAGAATCGAGAATCATTCTGTTCATTAATGAATTGGCCACATGGATTTCCAATTCATTTTCTCCGTCATGGATAGCATTTGTGACATCTATTTCCCAGGGAGAACACCATACGATACCCATATCTTGTCCGTTTATGATAACTCGGGCTACTGATCCCAATTCCGAAAAACGCAATAATGCTTTTTCATCTTTTTCTGTTTTTTGCAGATTCAGTGTTTTCCGGTAGAGGGCTGTACCGGAATAATATTTTATCGATGGATCGGGGTGCAAAGCCCAATCTGATAGTGAATCGAATTTTACTTCTCCCGGTCCGCCCATAGCCGGATCGAAGTATATACTCCAATCGTCGCTAACCGGAGTTACGGTTTCCTGCCGGTCCCAATGAAGAAGGGGAAGGTTCCCGGAACCGATATCTGATAGTGTCAGAAAATAGGACTCCCAAGCGGCCATTTTCAAACGAACAGAGATATGTCCTTGTCTGTCGCTACTTGTGGGCAGGGTATATCTTTGGCCGGACATGGGATTCCATAATTCGGCAATTTTGCCTGATGAACGGAGGGTGAATATATCGTCGACTGCCGTATCTTTGTGATTGTTTAAGAAATAGACGTCCGCATCTTTTAGTTGGCGATGTGCAAACCACACTTTTTTCTGTTTGATGGAAGCATGCTCCATTTTAATGTCGGGTTGTAGACCTGCTTGATAGACGGCTTCTTCCAAAGGCATTCCCCAGTATACAGTTCCCTTACCATAATGCCGATATCCGGACGAAGGTGTTTCTTTTCCCCATAGTTTATGGGCCAACGCTTCGTATTCTTTTTTCTTGCCGATGTCTGCAAATGTTTCTGAATATCTGGCTTTTGTGCCATATACCGATATTCCTTGATTGACTAAATCCGCAATTTTCTTTAATGCTTCTAAAGTGATTTCTCCATTTCCGGGAAGGATCATCATTCGGTAACTCATACCATCCGGTAATGCGATTTGTCCGTTTTTTGCCGACATTCTCGTAAACAGGGCGTCCGAAGTGAAAGCATCAAAGTCGAAGCCACCGGGGATATCGGGTAAACGGTGTGTGAGAATCTTCACAGGCGCATTTTCTCCCAGATAGACACAGAGGTCTATCAATGGCATCCCCTGTCTCATGATATAGGCGCAACGTGCCTGATAATCCCAGAAAGGTTTGCTGAAATCCCAAAAGGTATTGTTTCTGTTCAGGCAATAGTGACGGCCTCCTCCTGTGTTTCCGGGAATTTTGTCCAGCCAGGGTTGATAAGCTGATGCACACACGACGAATTCATTGATGCCGTAACAATAAGCGTAGTCTGCCAATGTTTTAAGATAGGCGAGTGAGTGGCTGAACTTTGCATCCGTGAAGGCTTCTGCAGAAGCAGTTTTTTTTCCATAGAGATGTGCTGCGGAGGAGGATTCCTTGATGTCATAATTACCATCCGGATGTATGGCCCAGAATTCTCCTTGAGGAATGTCTACTTTTCCTTTTGCCTGGATAGGGTCGGCTACGATGCAAAGTGCATTTCCGGTGGCCTGTGCTGTAAAATTGACACCGGATTCTTGGCAGAGCTTATTTAGTGTCCCGTAATAATTGTCTGCAATCAGATCGGCTATGGTGCGACGGACATCATATAATATTCCATTGGTCTCTTCGGATGTGCCGATTATGTGCCCCATCATGGCTGGTAGAAGATGTTTTAGATCATATCCCCGTCTTTTATGGAATTCTTTGTCAAAGCCCGGAGTCCAATTTTGCGAGCCGGCTTCATGGCTATCCATAGCCATGCCATGTAACGGCAAATGATGTTTGGCCAATGAATCTGATATGACCTTGAAATAGTTGTTCCACTGTACGGTGGCCGCCAAAGAGGACATTTTGTCACATTCCAGTCCCATCAGATTAGGACGCCCGTGTTTCGTTTTACTTCCTGTAGGAATATGCACAAACCGCATGATTACCCAGTCACCTGCGGGTACATCCCAAGAGATGGATCCGTCCGGTTTCAACAAGTGGCTGAGGTCCGTTATCCGGTCCGGGCGTATCGTTTCGTTGGTTGTATAGGACGGAGTGTTGTCCTTTTCGATGTATTCGGAAAAAAGTCCGTTCTTTTCTTCCCATTGGTCGGCTTTTGCTTGTGGAGACAAGGTGACATTCCCTAATTGCATACCGGGGCGTCGGTCGTCTTCCATGTACCAATCGTGTAAGTTCAGACGAAAATATCGTCCGGTAGCGGGAGGAAATGCGATTGTTTTTTGTTTCCACTGGGAGTGGGCTCTGTAAATGGGTTTCAGTGCACATACCGTGCTATAATGAATACCGTCATCCGACACCTCCAGACTACCCAAATCCGGTAATACCCGGTAACCGGTTCCTACGAACGTATCTCCCGGAGGGGCGGGGACATTAGTGGCGCTTGTGGTTGCTTTTCCTCTGGGGCGTACTTGGTAGGTAATGCTACGGGCTGTAAAATCTTTATGGAAATCGAGGTTTACGAAAACGGATTTTCCGGAGGGTTGAGCCGGTATCTCTACTGCTGGGGCATTTGGGGAAAAGAGGTCGGCTGCCGGAAGTTCGGTCAGGTTCGATGTTACTGTTGGCTTGATGTCATCACTGGTTAACCATTGCTCGCGTGAAACCGGGAATGCCAATACGGCTACATCACGATAATAATCGTTTGCATTTGCGGGAAGAGGGAGATTGCCCGAAAAGTTTTTTCCGCCTTGAATCAGTGTATCGGATGCTGTCAGCATCTGCATGCCTAACTCTTTTGTGATCCATGGACCTCCTGCTACGAAGCCGTTGGAGATATGCGTTTCAAAAGTTAACCCCAATCTTTCAGCTTCCCGGGCTGCATAATAGAGCATTGCCCACCATTCATCGGAAAAGGCATCCAATGCCACAGGCTTTTTTAAGTGTACCTGATCATAGAAGACGACCCCACCGACACCCGCTTTTCGAAAGGCTTCCAGGTCGGCAGTAATTCCTTCCCGGGTAGTTTCTGTTTCTCCATGAAACCACCATACCTTCGTGCGGGCTGAATCTTGTATATTTTCGAAACCATACAAGGCATCGGACAGGGTTGATTGGCGATGGGGATTGGTGTGGGCACAGCCATATAGAATAAAAAGTAAACTGATAAGGCAAATCTTTTTCATGATCATCCGGTCTTTCATATTCAGAATTTAATATTGGCAAAAATAGGGCTTTTCGCTTTTTATAAATGTGCTGTTTTTGACCGAAACACTTGTACTTTTGATTTTAGTCTGAATAATTCATGTCCAATAGTATGTCATTAAGAGAAACACATCACGCAAGTCATTCCTACTTACTACTTAACTACTTACTACTTAACTGCTTACTACTTAACTACTTACTACTTAACTACTTACTACTAAACTACTCTCTACTTAACAGGATAATATTTATGCAATATTTCTTTATACTCTTTTCCTTGGCGGAAACTTGTAAGCCATGTGTTCAGGCTATCCAGCAGGACAGGCGATTGCTTGCTTACCCCCCAAGAGTAAAATTGCGTGAAACTGATGTCTGTACTGATATCCAGTTGGGGCAGTGAATCTATGGCCGCTTGTGCAATGCTCTCGTCGCAGACAGCGTAATCGATGTCTCCATGAGCTACCATTGCAATCAGTTGTTCCGAACCGTACTTTTCTATTTCACTGATATAAATCGTATCCCCGATCTCGTCTCCCAAATTACGGATACGAAGGATGGATGGAGAGGCTTTTACGACATGCAAGGTTCGTCCTGCCAGATCGAGTTGGTTTCTGATAAAGAGCGAATCGTTTTCGGACGTTGCTTTTCGCTGCACCAATACCTGTTTACTTAGGATTATGGGCGAGGTGAGGAGCAGCGAGTCTTTCAATTCGCTGGTGGCTGGAATGCCATATGCTATTACATCGTATTTACCGGTTTCAAGTCCTTTCAGACGTTGGTCAAAACTCATCACCGGAGAGACTTGTGCCTGAATTCCTTTATCACGGGCAAAGGCTTCTATCAGTTCATAGTGGAATCCGCTCACCGTATCGCCGTCAACGAAGAAGCTGATGGAATTGTATTCTGTTGCCGCGCGGAGAATACCGTCTGCCGCTATTTCCGCATAATCGCGCGGATGTCCTTCTTCCTTTTCCTTTCTTTGAGGCCAGAAAGCAAATACGAGGAAGCAGACGATGGCAATAAGCAGATATTTCAGATATTTCCTTTGGATGGGCTTCATAGATGCATGGTAGGATTAATCATAGAAATTCCAGGATACACCAAATTTCAGCAGTCGGGGATTGATGGGATAGTGAGGTGCATAGAATGCATTCGGACGATTGATCAATCCATCGTTTACGTGATACATCATAACGAAGAAACGTGTCCGTTTCAGATGAAGATTGGCATATACATTGACAATGGGATAGCCGCCTATCTCCACTTGATCATTGGTTGGCTGTAGGTGGAACTGTCCCGTAGCAGGCATATAAGCCGGTGCATGGTATTTGGTAAAGTAACGTGCATCAGCACCCAATTGAACACTCAGTACTTTTTTCGCCAGTTTGAAATCTATATACAGGTTGTGGTATAACGAGAGATCCGGTAAGGGTAAGATTGTGCTGTTACTCGATTTTTGCCAGGTAACTTCATTGTCCAGATGAAGAATTCCAAGTTTGAAGTCTTGGGATAATGTGGCCGAAAGTACTTGGATGTTGCCTCCGAATTGTTCCGGAAGGGCTTGTTGGTTGAAATAAGTGTAGTTTTTAATGTTTTCTACACCGGCTTTCAAGTTTGTTTTCCAATGTTCGATGTTCAGTTCGCCTTCTATGCGTGTACGGAATTCTTTATCCATATTATCATCATCCCAATAGAAATGCTTGGAGTGGTAATGTCGCATATAAAATGAGGGTAATGTATTACTTACCGTTGCGCGTGCTATCAAACTGACCGTGTCTTTTCCCAAACGGAAATTCAGATCGAGGTCGCCTTTTACATTAAACTGTCCGATGGCTTTTCCCAATAATCCCACTTCGCCAATGGCATGATAATGAAGGATGCTGCCCTGCCGTTTAGATAATTCACCGCCTACAAAGACTTCATTCTCGGTATAGCGATCTATGCTGACCGAGTCTTTATTCATCAGTTCGTATTTACTTAATTTATGTGAGATAAAACCGGTCAGTCCGGCTTTGGCGTATTTATTGAAACCTTCGAGAAGGGAGATTCCCAATGTGTTTTTTACTCCTATATAGGAGGTGGAATCGTCGACGATATAAGGGACGCCCGGCTTGATGTATGTATTTTGATAATAGTCTTTCAACTGGTCTTCTGAAGTAAACTTATGCTTGCTCCATTCTACCTGCATCGTATGGATGAAGCTGGTGACGGGGACAAACTCCTGCACAGGTGGCAACGTGTCGTTTTCTTCTTGTGGCAGATCGCGGTGAAAACCTAACTTATAACGTTGTGCCAGAAAAACATAGCTATCTGAATTTCGGGAAGTAGCCGTACTCATAACCGTTGGCATATTGATCGACTCATAACTTTGCTGCCCGCCGGATACGGCTTCGGGATCTTTGACGTAGTTGTCGTCCGTGATTCCTCCATTTTCGTTGTTTTTCAGATAGTTATAGCTGTATAACAGTGTTCCTTCATATCGCTCTCCCATATAGCTGATGAAAGGAGCGGCATTAAAAAAGGAGGTACTCGAATGGTTGTAATATCCTCGTCCGTATAAGTAATCGATATTGAAACCGAAAGCCAACTGCTTATTTGCGTTGACTGAGAAATATGCTTTGAAACGTTCTTCACCATTTACTTTACTACCGGCTTTATAGTATGTCAGATTGGTGTA
>NZ_HF991001.1:0-23415 GCF_000432295.1 Bacteroides sp. CAG:189 | reverse complement strand
AACGTTACTGTTGGTGAAATTGAATTCGTTCGGCCGTATAAAGAAAAAGGAGTAGGGCTGCATGAAGATAGTCGGCTCCTGGGTAGCGTCACGGTCAAAAAAGATACGGGATATACGCGGGGCACCCATATTGGACAGATAATTATAGTGCCCTGTCATTCCTTCCGTAAGATTGGTATTCTGGAAGTTTAGACGTAATGTATCGGCAGGTGTACGGGTTACAGTTCCCAGATTTTCACTGATGTGCCACATGTAGAGCTTGGGGGGGAGTCCTTGTATTTCTACATTGCTACTATCCGGGTTTTGCGGACGCATGGCAGGATCAATCTGATTGCCGTATTGATCTACGATATTACCGAATTCATCTATCCGGTCGTCATACGGATTATTAGGGTTGACTTGCGCTTGGATAGCCAACTGACCTACAATGACAAGTAATATATATGTAAGTAGGAATCGTCTCATAATTGGGCGCAAAGATAGTACTAAAAAGTTGAAAGTTGAAAGTTGAAAGTTGAAAGTTGGCTGCGCTGTGATGCTGCATAGTAACTTTTAACTTTTAACTCTCAACTTTCAACTGAATAAGCTTTCAACTTTCAACTTTCAATTTTCAACTCTTTTATCAGTTCCATCCCTTTTTTGATGGCCTCTTCGTTCATCGGTATCAAGTGGTGATGGCGTTCGGGAAGTGTCTTTTTTAAGCCTTTGATGACATTTTCCAATGTTACGATAGGGCGGAGTTTTAATAATCCACCCAACACAATCATGTTGAATGCTTTGGCATTTTTCATTTCATTGGCTGCATCCATCGCATCGATACGATATACTTTGATATCCTTGCGCGTGGGTGGGTTGATAATTCCATATCCGTCATAGATAAGTATGCCTCCGGGTTTAATGCGGCTTTCAAACTTTTCGAGTGACGGCTGATTTAAGATGATGGCGGTGTCGTACTTACTGAGGATGGGTGAAGATATTTTTTCATCGCTTACGATAACGGTAACATTGGCCGTACCTCCACGTTGCTCTGGTCCGTAAGCCGGCATCCAGGTAACCTCTTTACCTTCCATCAATCCTGAGTATGCTAAAATCTTGCCCATAGACAGTACACCCTGTCCACCGAAGCCTGCTATAATGATTTCTTCTTTCATGTTAATAATGTAATAATGTGATAATGTGCCAATATGCCAATGTGCCAATTGTCGGTTACATTTGCTGCTTGGCTGAATTTATAATGCTATTGAGTAATCTCAATATGTCTCCCAGATCGTTTAGCAAATTTGATTCGTAAGGATAGTTAACTGCTTCCTCACAAAGTAATAACCAATATCTGGTTTCTTCCGCTTCTTTTGCAGCTATCTTTAATTTATGAATAAAATCTGCCCTACTTTCACTGTTCTGTGCCTCATTGATATTAGCACCAATGGATGTACCGCTTTTTAGAAGCTGATTGGAAATTACGAATTTTTTGTTTTGTTCCAGAGTTTCGCAATAGCTTATAATTGATAATGCAAATGCAAAACTTTTGTCCAAAACTACATTTCCTGTCTTCATTGGCATATCGGCACATTGGCATATTGAGTCATTATTTATCTTTCAAATCACCTAATGGATAGAATGGAAACATGTGTTCTTCCATCCATTTATTGGCCTTTTCGGGTGTCATCTTCCAGCCGGAACTGCAAGTCGATACGATTTCTACCAGATTGGAACCTTTACCGTTCATTGAATTTTCGAATGCTTTACGGATGGCTTTCTTGGCTTTACGGATAGCCGGAACCGATTGTACGGATTGGCGGGTGACGTATGCCGTTCCTTCCAGTTGGGCAGCTATTTCGGTAATCTTTAGCGGATAACCGTGGAGATTCACATCGCGTCCGTAAGGACAAGTAGCTGTTTTCATGCCGACAAGGGTGGTAGGAGCCATCTGTCCGCCGGTCATACCGTAAATGGCATTGTTTATAAAGATAATGGTAATGTTTTCGCCACGGTTCAGTGCATGGATGGTTTCGGCAGTACCGATACAAGCCAAATCACCGTCACCTTGATAAGTAAATACCAAGCGATCCGGCCACAGGCGTTTGATGGCGGTGGCCAGTGCAGGGGCACGTCCGTGGGCAGCTTCCTGCCAGTCGATATCAAGATAGTTGTAGATAAAAACGGCGCAGCCTACCGGAGAGATACCTACGGCTTTATCTTCCATTCCCATCTCTTCGATGACTTCGGCAATGAGTTTATGTACCACGCCGTGACTGCAACCCGGGCAGTAGTGCATGGCATTGGCGTTCATCAGAGTCGGTTTTTTATAAACCAGATTCTCGGGTTTGATTATTTCTTCTTTAGTCATAACTTGTTCTCCTTATCTGTTGGTGAATCGTATAAAAAACTCCATCAGCTTGACGAAGATCGCCGCACCGCAGACGTAGATGAATATCTTGAAATCATCTGCCACGAAGTAAACGATAATAGCTGCCAGAGCAAGTATCATGAAAAGTATGTTCAATACATTTCTTATTTTATCGGGATTCATCTTTATTCTATTTAACGATTAGACGGTTTATGATTAGACGATTGGAATTTCTTTGAGTCTAACCGTAAATTATTATTGCATTATTTTCTCTTTAAGAGCAGTCACTATCTCGTCAGGATCGGGAACAATACCACCGAGACGGCCGAAATGTTCTACTTTTACTTTCCCATTTACGGCAAGGCGTACATCTTCAATCATCTGTCCGGCATTCAACTCGGTAACAAGCATGCCTTTCACTTTTCCGGCATATGCTGCAATGGCTTTTGTGGGGAAAGGCCATAATGTGATGGGACGAAGCATACCTACCTTGATACCTTCTTCACGTGCCAGTTCCATTGCCTTTTGTCCGATACGCGCCATTGAACCGAACGCTACGATCAGGTATTCTGCATTTTCACAATCGATTTCCTCGAAACGCACTTCATTCTCTTCGATTATACGATACTTGGCCTGGAAACGGATGTTGTTCTTTTCCATTTCTTCCGGACGGAGTTCGAGTGATGTAATGATATTAGGCTTGCGGTCTTTGGTTTTACCTGTACTGGCCCACGGGCACTGTGCGATTACTTCCGCGTCGGTACGGCGGGGTTTCATAGGCGGTAGCACTACTTTTTCCATCATCTGTCCGATAACACCGTCGGCAAGGATGATAGCCGGATTACGATATTTGAAGGCAAGTTCAAAGGCAAGTCCGACGAAATCAGCCATTTCCTGTACGGAAGCCGGAGCGAGTGCGATCAGTTTATAGTCACCGTGTCCGCCGCCTTTTACTGTCTGGAAATAATCTGCCTGACTGGGTTGGATGGTTCCTAATCCCGGGCCGCCGCGCATCACATTTACAATCAAACAGGGAAGTTCGGCACCGGCCAGATAGGAGATACCCTCTTGTTTCAGGCTGACGCCGGGACTTGAAGAGGAGGTCAGTACCATCTTGCCACTTCCGGCTCCACCATATACCATGTTGATAGCTGCTACTTCACTTTCTGCCTGAAGCACTACCATACCGGTAGTTTCCCATGGTTTCAGGTCAGCCAGCGTTTCCAATACCTCCGATTGCGGAGTAATAGGGTAACCGAAGTATCCGTCGGCACCGCAACGGATGGCTGCGTGAGCGATGGCTTCGTTACCTTTCATTAATACAACTTCTTCTGCCATATTCGTTTCTTTTATTCACATTTAACTTTATACACTGAGATACAACCGTCCGGGCAGACCGTTGCACACGAACTGCACCCGTTACAGGTATCTTCCAACACCTGCCGGGCATAGTTATACCCCTTTACGTTCACCTCTTTGGCGAGTGATATTACATTGAGCGGACAAGCCACCACACACAGATTGCAGCCTTTGCAACGCTCTGTGTCGACTACGATTGCTCCTTTAATTTTTGCCATAATCTATCGATTTTATTACGTTTATTGATTATACATGTCCTTGTGATAGAACTCCAGAATATCCATTACCATTTTGCGGGCTTGCAAAGCCGGGCTTTCCGGGTTGATCTCAATAGCGGATTGATAATTGTTGAGGGCTTGTTGCCAATTTCCTTGTTTTCGGTAAGCGTTACCCCGTAGGTAGTAAACTTCGTCTTTTCCGGCGAAGTCTGATTGAGTGAGGAGAGTATCGAGGGCTTCAATCGCCTTATTTACATCTCCCTGATTGATAAGCTCTTTTATGGTCTCCATTTGTTCCATATCTGTTGAGTTTCAGAGTTTGCACTACAAAGATAGTTTTTTATTTAGATTCGTTGCTCATGAAACAGGTTAAATTTCTTCCTTTTATTCTTTTTCTATTTAAAATAGAGAGGATATAAAGGGATTTTAACGACAATTTGTCATTTTATTATTTTACGGGGAAGTGGCTGAGTTACAATTTGTAAGGAGGTCTTTTGACTCCGGATGCAGGGAGAAGATCCGTATGTTTGTGGATTTCGTGGCAAATAACCTCTATTCAACTTGTTTTTACCCCGTTCACCGCCTTCACCTTTTTCTATCAAACCCTTTGTTCATAGGCGTTACGGGGTGAAGGCAAACTTTGTTTTTATGTACCGTTCAAAAGCCATCCGGAAACGGTGCTTACGTGCGTCGAGCACGGTGCATACGACCAGTAAGAAGGAGTCTCAGGGGGAGTATATACCCGGCATCGGAATATTGGTCTGCCGGTTCTTTTCTTCTTTAGTGTCGCTTCACCCTGTAGGCTCTATGGATAAAAGGTTTAAATCAAACACTTCCATATGCTTCAAGTATAAAAGTAACCAATAAAAAAAAGACTTAGCATCTTTTTCTAAAGCCTGCTAAATCTTTTTCTTAAAGACGTTATATGTTTTTTTGAAAGACGTTACATCTTTTTGGAGAGGATGTTACGTCTTTTTGGAAAGGATGCTACATCTTTTTTGACTGGTTCTATGGATTTACTCTTTTACAAGTTTTCCGTTTATGTATAGGTTCTTGAGAGTAACGTCTTTCGCTCCTTTTATGTCATTGGTTCCTTTTGCAACATTATTGAAGTGCGAGTCTTCCACGCTGATGTTATATACATGTTGATCGTCGTCCAGCCCGATGATGAGTACTCCTAACCGGCTTTTCTCACAAGTTACATTTTTCAGATGTACATTGCGGACAACAGGAGGAAAGTTACGGTTGCAGTTCTCACGGTTTTCATATTGCAAGTTGATACGCAATACTGCTTCCCGGCACTGGCCTACGGTGATATCACGGACAAATACATTTTCGATGATGCCGCCCCGGCAAGTACTGGTTTTGATACGGATCACACGATCCAGATTGGGGCTGTCCATTTGGCAGTTTTCTACAAACAGATTGCGGTATCCGCCGGATATTTCGCTGCCGATCACTACGCCGCCGTGTCCGTTTTTCATTTTACAGTTACGTACAATGATGTTTTCACTCGGAATATTCCATTTACGTCCATCGGCATTACGTCCCGATTTGATAGCGATGCAGTCGTCACCGGTATCGAATGTACAATTCTCTATCAGCACGTTTTTGCAGGATTCCGGGTCGCATCCGTCTCCGTTGGGACCACGGTTGAAAATGTTCACTCCACGTACAATCAAGCTTTCACAGAAAAGCGGGTGAATCACCCAGAAAGGAGAATTCAGCAAAGTGACATCTTCTATGAGGATGGTGTGGCAGGAGTACAGATTGATGAGTTGCGGACGTAAACCGTCTTCCGGTGTCATCACACGCTTGTAGATGGGAGTGGAGGTCTCTCCATACATTAATAAACGTTCGCGACCGCCGTTACGCTGTGCCACCATGCCTTCTTTCCAGCCATATTTGGCTGCACCGCACATTGGCCACCAAGTGTCGTTGGAGCCTTGTCCGTCAATGGTGCCTTTGCCGGTAATGGCGATATTGGTTTCACCGTAAGCATAGATCAAAGGGCGCGCATTGTAACAGTCCAACCCTTCCCAACGGGTTATCACACCGGGGAAATACAGGCTTTGATCAGTGAGGAATTTCAGTACGGCTCCTTCCTCCAAGTGAAAGTTCACATTGCTTTTCAACGTGATAGGACCGGTGTAGAATGTTCCTTTGGGAACAATCACTGTGCCGCCTCCTGTCAGGCTGCATTGAAGAATTGCCTGGTTGATTGCTTCATGGCAAGGTACCGACTCGTTGTCTGCTTTTGCTCCGAAATCCGTGATGTGGTACGTTTGTTTGGGGAACGATGTTTTCTTGATCTGCTTTTCGATCTTTTTGCTCTCTTTGAAAGCTTTGTCAAAGTCAATCGGATTGGCGAAAGTGATTGCTGCTGTTAACAACAAAGATAGGAATCCAAATATTCTTTTCATTTGTTTTGGGTTGTTTTTGATGGATAATAGATTTTATGGTTGCAAAAATACGAACTGTCGCGCATCTCTATCTGATGTATTTTGATTGAAAAGGTGGGTTTTTTGATTTAATATGAAAAGAAAACCCGGCTTCAGTCAGTCTGAACCGGGTTTTCTTGTACTATGTTCTTATTTTACGGGAATTTTATCTATTCTTTTCTGGTGTCTTCCTCCCTCGAATGGTGTAGAGAAGAATTCTGTCAGAATCATATCCGCTTCTTCAGTACTGATAAAGCGTCCCGGCATCACGAGTACATTGGCATCGTTGTGTTGGCGGGCCAGATGTGCGATTTCTGCGGTCCAGCAAAGTGCGGCGCGGATGCCTTGATGCTTGTTCAGTGTCATGCTGATTCCGTTTCCACTTCCGCAGATAGCAATTCCCGGATAGCATTCACCGGCTTCTACAGCCAATGCCAACGGATGAGCGAAATCCGGATAATCACAACTCTCGGTAGAATAAGTTCCGAAATCTTTGTACTCCCGGCCTTTTGCCTGTAGCCATCCGCGAACGAATTCTTTCAGCTCAAAACCGGCGTGGTCGCAACATAATCCGATTGTTTTCATTATAGCATTTCTTTTACCTGATTGTATACGTTTTCGGCAGTGAAACCTAATTTTTCATCCAATACCTTGTATGGAGCGGAGAAACCGAATGATTCGAGTCCGAATACTTTGCCGTTAGCACCGGCAAGACCTTGCAAGTTGACGGGCAGACCGGCTGTCAGACCGAATATCTTTGCACCTGTCGGGAGAACAGATTCTTGATATGCCTTGTCCTGGCTGCGGAACAGACCTTCGGAAGGTGCGGATACGATACGAAGTTTCACACCGTCTTTACGAAGCAGTTCGGCTCCGGCTACAAGTGTGGAAACCTCTGATCCGGAAGCAACCAGAATAACATCCGGGTTTTCGTCGGCACCGGCAATGACGTATGCGCCTTTGGCTACTTGGGCATAGTCCGTTCCGTCCGGAAGGTTGGCAATATTCTGACGAGACAGGATTAATGCAGTCGGGGTATAGACGTTTTCCATAGCCAGCTTCCATGCGATAGTCGTCTCTTCGGCATCTGCCGGACGAAGTACCAGCATTGAATTGTGGCCTTTGTGATTTTTCAGTTTCTCCATCAGGCGGATTTGTGCTTCCTGTTCTACCGGTTCGTGCGTAGGGCCGTCTTCGCCTACACGGAAAGCATCATGCGACCAGATGAATTTCACCGGTTGTTCCATCAAGGCGGCCATGCGGATAGCAGGTTTCATGTAGTCCGAGAATACGAAGAAAGTGGCACATGCAGGGATTACACCGCCATGAAGCGACATACCGATACAGATACAAGCCATGCTCAGTTCGGATACACCGGCTTGGAAGAAAGCACCGCTAAAGTCACCGCGTTTGAATGCGTGTGTCTTCTTGAGGAAGCCGTCGGTTTTGTCGGAGTTGGAGAGGTCGGCAGAAGCCACTACCATGTTTTCCACCTGAGTAGCAAGAGCGCCGAGCACAGTTGCCGAAGCGGCACGGGTGGCGATACCTGCTTTCTGTTCGATGGCATCCCAGTTCACTTTCGGAGCTTTGCCGGAGAAGAACTCGGCCATTTTAGCTGCCAGTTCCGGATTTGCTTTGGCCCATTCGTCCTTTATGGCATGCTTCTCGGCTACGATCTTTTTCAGATCTTCAGCGCGTTTGGCATACAGTTCGGCCACTTCGGGGAAGATTGTAAACGGTTCGTCCGGGTTACCACCCAGATTTTTGATGGTGTTGATGTAGGCATCTCCACCCAACGGAGCACCGTGTGTAGCACAATTGGCTTCATAGCTGCTTCCATCGGCTTTGCGTGCACCTTTACCCATCGTTGTTTTACCGATGATCAGGGTAGGGCGTTCACTTTCTGCTTTTGCCTCTTTGAGGGCGGCGCGGATGGCATCGGGGTCGTTACCGTTGATTTCGATTACTTTCCAATCCCATGCTTTGTATTTCATGGCTACGTCTTCTGTTGTGACATCTTTTGTTTCAGTAGAAAGCTGGATGTCGTTGGAGTCGTAGAACATGATCAGATTATCCAGTCCTAATGTTCCGGCAATGCGTCCTGCACCCTGTGAAATTTCTTCTTGGATACCGCCGTCCGAAATATAGGCATAGATGGTTTGGCTCATTACTTCACCGAACCGTGCTTTCAGGAATTTAGCGGCGATGGCTGCTCCTACGGCATAGGTATGTCCTTGTCCGAGAGGACCGGAAGTGTTTTCCACACCACGCATTACATTTACCTCCGGATGTCCCGGAGTGGGGCTGTCCCATTGGCGGAATTGTGCCAATTCGGCCAGCGTATATTTGCCGGTGAGAGCCAGCACGGAATAGAGCATAGGCGACATATGTCCCGGATCGAGGAAGAAGCGATCCCGTCCTTCCCAGCGCGGATTCTGTGGGTCATATACTAAGAACTCGGAGAAGAGTACGTTTACAAAGTCTGCACCACCCATTGCACCTCCCGGGTGTCCGGAATTGGCTTTTTCAACCATCGAAGCAGCCAGGATACGGATGTTGTCCGCTGCACGGTTCATAAGTTTATTATCATTCATATCTCTTAAAATTTATAAATTTCATTCTTTTCTTTGGCAAAGATAACTCTTTATGTGTAATTAGAAATACAAAACATACATCTTTTTGTGGCTTTTGAAAGATGGTTCTTGTTTTGAATACAATAAGCTTTTACCGTAATCCGAGTTATACTGAATATATAACAAACTATTTACTAACTGGTTTTACGTCAGTTGCATACTTATTGATTTTTACTTTTGAGAATTGGAAATGATACAATATATATAGTAGTTAAGTAGTTAAGTAGTCAAGTAGTCAAGTAGTAGATAGTCAAGAGAAACACATCAGCAAGTTCAAGTAGTCAAGTAGTCAAGTAGTCAAGTAGTCAAGTAGTTAAGTAGTTAAGTAGTTAAGTAGAAATGACTTGCTGATGTGTTTCTCTTGACTATCTACTACTTGACTACTTGACTACTTAACTACTTAACTAACTACTAAACTGCTTAGCTATTTAAACAGCTCTTTTTCTGTAAATTGACCGAGTTTGATATATTTTTCGTATATCTCTTTATAGGCGGCTGCGTTTTCGGCATTGGGGCGATATTCGTTGGCGAAGCCAGAGTTCATTGCTTTCTGTGCGTCCTCGACTTTGGTATAGATACCGGCGGCGGTGGCGGCAAACATGGCGGCGCCTAATGCGCATGCTTGGTCTGTGCGACAAACTTTGATAGGCATATCCAGCACATCGCTTAATGTCTGCATCACGAAAGGGGACTTCAGGGCAATACCGCCGATACCGATCACGCTGTCTATCTGTACGCCTTCGCTGCGGAATCGGTCTACAATGGCTTTTGAACCGAAAGCGGTCGCTTCTACCAGTGCGCGGAAGATACGGGGAGCCGTACTGCCCAATGTCAGTCCGGTGATTGTTCCTTTCAGCAACTGATTGGCATCGGGTGTACGGCGTCCGTTCATCCAGTCGGTAGCAATGATCGTGCTTTCGCTTACCGGAATCTTTTCTGCTTCGGCAGTCAGAGCCGGGATGATACGGTCGATTGATTCGGCTATCAATTTTTCTTTGGTGGCTTCATCGATCAAGGCCGATTGCCCGATGATGTTGTGCAACGGGAATTCGAGAACACGTTTGAACCAGGCATAAATATCTCCGAATCCGGATTGCCCGGCTTCCAGACCGATCATGCCGGGGATAACGGAGCCGTCCACTTGTCCGCAAATGCCTTTTATCAGATTGTGTCCGATCTCTTCATAGGAAGCTACCATCACATCGCAGGTAGACGTACCGATCACCCGGACGAATGTGTGGGGAGTCACTCCAGCACCGACAGCACCCATATGGCAGTCGAATGCCCCTCCGGCAACCACTACTTTGGTGGTCAGTCCGAGACGTGCCGCCCATTCTTCGGTCAGATGTCCGACCGGTTTGTCGGCGGTTTTTGTTTTTTCGAACAGACGGTCGCGGAATCCTGTCAGCAACGGGTCTATCTTGGTAAGGAATTCATCAGAAGGCAGTCCGCCCCATTTTTCGTGCCACATCGCTTTATGACCACAGGCACAACGGCTACGCACAATATCACTGCTTGTCTTGACTCCGGTGATAAGTGCAGGCAGCCATTCGCAATATTCTACGATGCTATATGCTTTGGCACGTATCGTTTCGTCTGCTCTCAACACGTGCAAGGCCTTTGCCCAATACCATTCGGAAGAATAGATTCCGCCTTCATAGGCTGAATAGTCGATGTCCCATTCTTTGCAGGCTTTGTTTATCTCGGCGGCTTCCTGAATGGCGGTGTGGTCTTTCCAAAGAATGAACATGGCATTCGGGTTTTCGGAAAATTCGGGCAACAGGGCAAGTGGGGTTCCACTGGCATCTGTCAGGGCGGGAGTACTTCCGGTAGTGTCGAAAGCAATACCGACTACTTGTTCGGCAGTACCCGCCGGACATTGTGCAAGGGCTTCCTTTACAGTGCCTTCGAGCACGTCGATATAGTCTTGCGGATGCTGGCGGTATTGATTGATGGCAGGATTGCAATACAGGCCTTTTTGCCAACGGGGGTAGTATTGCACGGCAGTGGCAAGCGTTTCGCCTGTCAGTGCATTGACTACGATAGCGCGTGCAGAGTCGCTACCGTAATCGAGTCCTATTACAAATTTACTATCCATAATTAGCAGAGAGCTTTGTTTAGCATATAATAAATTTCGTTCATGCGCAGCTCTTTTTTAAAGCAGCTGATCGTGGTATCTTTATTGATATGTACCATTTCGATACCTGCGATTTCGGCGTAGTCTTCCCAATATTCGGCCGTCAGGTCGTAGGAGAAGCAAGAGTGGTGCGTTCCACCGGCCAGAATCCATGCTCCTGCACCTATTTCGAGGTTGGGCATCGGAATCCAGAGAGCGGAAGCGACGGGTAATTTAGGCAACGGTTTCGGTTCGATGCACTCTACATCGTTTACGATCAGGCGGAAACGGTTCCCCATATCTACGATAGTAGCCGTGCAGCCTGTACCGACTTTTGAGGTGAATACCAGTCTGGCGGTCTGACTCTTGCGAATACCTATGCCGAGGAAGTGTACCTCCAAACGGGGCTTGTTGGCAGCGATGAGCGGACAAACTTCCAACATGTGCGATTGCAGGATAGAGCTTTTTGCGCCGTCGAAGTTGAGTGTATAATCTTCGAGGAAAGAACAGCCTTTCGGAAGTCCCTGATTCATTACCCATACAGTGCGATATAGGGCGGCCGATTTCCAGTCGCCTTCCGCACCGAAGCCGTAACCTTCTGCCATCAGACGTTGGGAAGCAAGTCCGGGTATCTGGTCGAAACCGTTGTATTCAATATCACCTAAATCGTCGAAGTTGGTAGTGAATCCTTTTGCTCCTTTTGCTTTCAGGATAGCGCGGATAGCCAGTTCGGCTTTAGCGGCATTCCATACTTTCCGATAGGCTTCCGTTGATGGGTCTTCCAATGCTGCATCATGGTCGTACTCTTTGAAATAAGTAGCTACTAATGCGTCCACATCTGTATCCTCGATCTCTTTGTGATACTCCATCAGTTCGCTTACCGGGCAGTAGTCTACGTGGTAACCCATACGCTGTTCGGCTTCCACCTTGTCACCATCAGTTACGGCAACATTGTTCATCTGGTCTCCGAAACGGATGATCAGCATATCCTGTGAGTCTGCCCAACCGGCACAAACACGCATCCAGACAGCAATTTTGTGTAAAGTATCTTCTTCTTTCCAATAGCCTACCACTACTTTACGACGGATACGCATGCGGGTACAGATATGTCCGAATTCGCGGTCGCCGTGAGCTGACTGGTTCAGATTCATGAAATCCATATCCATTGTATCCCATGGAATTTCCTTGTTGAACTGGGTATGCAGGTGCAGCAATGGTTTCTTCAACTGTTGCAGACCGTGAATCCACATTTTGGCAGGAGAGAAAGTATGCATCCAGGTGATGACACCGATACATTTTTCGTCATTGTTGGCAGCTTTGAAAACAGTTTCCACTTCTTTGGAAGAATTGGCCGTACCTTTGTATACCACTTTAACAGGAAGTTTGCCGGACTCGTTCAATCCGTTTACCATTTCATTAGAGTGTGCATCTACTGCGATTACTGCGTCACCTCCGTACAGAAGCTGTGCTCCTGTTACGAACCATACTTCATATTGATCAAATGCGTTGTTCATATCTTCTTTTATTTTTTAATTATTAATTCGTTGGTTATTTCATTCTTTCACTCTTTCATTCATTCTTACTGTCCATAATAAGCGTTCGGCCCGTGCTTACGGTTGAAATGTTTTTCTATCAGGAGCGGGTTCATGGTCAGATTGGGATTGATGGTGTAAGCAATGCTTGCCATTTTGGCTACTTGCTCCATGACCACTGCATTGTGTACAGCGTCTCCCGCATCTTTTCCCCATGCAAACGGACCGTGATTTTTTACCAATACTCCCGGCGTATGCATCGGATTTAATTTCTCAAATCGTTTTACGATGACATTGCCGGTTTCCAACTCGTAGTCTCCTTCCACTTCTTGGACGGTCATATCCGCCGTACAGGGAATGGCATCGTGGAAATAATCGGCATGGGTTGTTCCTATGTTCGGTATGTCGCATCCCGCTTGTGCCCATGCAGTGGCATAGGTGGAATGAGTATGTACTACGCCGCCGATTTCGGGAAATGCCTTGTAGAGTATCACGTGGGTAGGAGTGTCCGAAGAGGGTTTAAGTGTTCCTTCCACTACGTTTCCGTCGAGGTCGACTACTACCATGTCTTTCGCTTTCATTTTCTCATAGCTGACGCCGCTGGGTTTGATGACGACTAATCCTGTTGCGCGGTCGATAGCCGATACGTTTCCCCAAGTGAAAATGACCAATCCATGCTTTACTAATTCCAGATTGGCATGAAATACTTTTTCTTTCAGTTCTTCCAGCATATCAATTATAATTTAAATTTGGGGGATTTGCGGTATACTTTGTTATTGAACTTGTATAGGGCTGCTCCCCGTTTGGATCCTGTTTTATCAATTTTATCCGTTTTCTCAATGAAGTCCATTTCGGCTACCCGCTTGCGGAAATTCCGTTTGTCTATCGGTTCGCCATAAATCGCTTCGTACAGGCTTTGCAGTTGCGACAGGGTGAAAAGTTTGGGCAGGAGGTTGAACCCGATAGGTTCTGTAGATGCTTGTGTCCTCATCATCTCCTGTGCCTTTTCCACCATCTGCGGGTGGTCGAATATCAGAGGCGGGAGCTCGTTGATGTTCATCCAGTATGCATTGTGTTTCTGCACAAGTTCACGGTCATATTCATTGATGTTGATCAGTGCATAATAGGCGATGGAGATTACTCTTTCACCCGGATCGCGATGTATCTCTCCGAAAGTATACACTTGTTCCATGTACACATCCTGCAGTCCGGTGAGTTCTGCGAGAATGCGTTTGGCTGCCTCGTCAGCACTTTCATTCTGTTGAATGAACCCACCCATCAGAGACCATTCTCCTTTAGCCGGTTCAAAGTTTCTTTTCAGCAGTAACAGGCTCAGTCCGTCTTCGTTGAAGCCGAAAATGATACAGTCGACGCTGACATAGAAAGTAGGATTCGAAGAATAATAATTATTCATTTATTAAATCTGTTTATGCAGTTGTTTTTACCAGAAATACCAATAGAAAGCTGCTGTAATAGCCAATATGATTACAGTATGGATAATATCCCAATGATTCCAACTGGCACGGGTCGTTGCTTTTTGCTCGGAGGTAGCTGTTCCGAATACAAGTCCTTGTATCTTTTCGGCAGTCGGAGGAGTTGTAAACAGACTGACTACCACTACGACGACTATGCAGAATAGGAACATCCATCCGCAGAAAAACAGCCAGTTCAAGTCATAAAACAGATATTTGAACAGAGAACTGTCGGTGACGGTGGCATTGCTGTAATAAACTTTAGCTCCCAAGCGGGTCAATCCGATCACCATACCGGCTATCAATCCCCACATACCGCCTTGTGCAGAAGTTTTTTTCCAGGTAATACCCAATAGGAAGGCGGCCGCAATACCCGGAGCCAATACCGACTGTACGTCTTGCAGATAGGTATATAATACATCTCCTACACTACGCATGATAGGAATCCACAGGATACCTAAAATTACGATGACTACTGTTGCTATCTGGCCGATTACTACCAGCTTCTTCTCGGAAGTCTGGGGTTTGAAACGCTTGTAGAAATCGATGGTGAACAGCATGGCGGATGAATTAAACAGAGAGGCCAGTGAACTCATCAATGCTGCCAGAATGCCGCATACAACCAAGCCTTTTACACCGGCAGGCAGTATTTTGGCTACAAGGGTGGGGAAGGCGGCATCTGCATTCGGGGTTCCGTTAGCCAGTAGGGGAAGGAAGCCACCGTCACCGATGTATTTTTGATGCAGTGCAAAAGCGATCATACCCGGAATCAGAAACAGGAATACCGGTAACAACTTCAGATAGGCTCCGAAGATAGTGCCCCGGCGGGCCTCTTTTTGGTTTTTACCGGAAAGAACACGCTGTACGATGAATTGATCCGTACACCAATACCAGAATCCGATGATAGCCGATCCGATCAATGCGCCTAACCATGGGAAATTGGGATCATCATTACTGCGAATGAGTTCGGTCATGGTGTTTCCTTGATCATTGACAGTGACTGCACCGCAAATCCTCATCATTTCGTCCCATCCTCCGAGCTCTTTGAAACCGAGTACAAGTATGATCAAAGAGCCCAATAGCAGAATCGGAGTTTGCAATACGGAAGTATATAGCACGGACTTCATTCCTCCGAAAATGGTGTATAATGCAGTCAGTACCACCAGACCGATGGCAGCGATCCAGAAAAAGTCGATTCCCCAAAGTTCCTTGATACCGAATACTTGCTGGAACACTAAACCGCCCGCATATACCGTAACGGCTACCTTGGTAAGTACATAGCTGATTAAAGAAATGACTGAAAGGATGGTGCGTGACTGGGAATTGTAACGTCGTTCCAGAAATTCCGGCATCGTGTATACCATACTACGGGAATAGAACGGTACGAATACCCATCCTAAGATAAGAATCATCCATCCTTGAATTTCCCAATGAGCCATAGCCATACCACTGGATGCTCCTGCACCTGCGAGACCTATCAAGTGTTCCGAACCGATATTCGATGCAAATATAGATGCACCGATGGCAAGCCATGTTGCATCGCGTCCTCCTAAAAAATAGTCGGCAGAGTCGTTTTGTTTTTGTTTTACTACCCAAACTATAATTCCGATCAGAGCCAGGGCAAAGACTCCGATTACAATCCAATCTAATGCTTCCACGATATTAATGATTTTAAGTTTATATTATTTTGCTATTGAAAACTTGAAGATACATTCGCTGTTGTAAGTCTGCCCGGGTTCCAGTATTACAGAGGGCCATTGTGGCTTGTTGGGACTGTCGGGATAATGTTGTGTCTCCAGACATACGGAAGCTCGCTGATTGTAGGTAATGCCTTTTTTGCCTTGTATGCTTCCATCCAGGAAGTTGCCGGTGTATACTTGTATGCCGGGTTCATTGGTATATACTTCCAATGTAATGCCGCTTTGGGGGGAAGTCAGTCGGGCAGCAGGTTTTGTAATATCTCCATTGGTGTTCAATACCCAGTTGTGATCATAGCCATTACCGTTTTTGAGTTGAACAAAATCATATTTAGTGATGTCCTGACCGATTGCTTTCGGAGTGATAAAATCCATAGGAGTATCCTTCACCGGAATTATCTCTCCGGTAGTCATGAAAGTGCTGTCTACCGGGGTATAATTATCTGCGTTCACATATAGTATATGATCTGTTGCGGGTTGTGACGGATCTCCCGAAAGATTGAAATAAGAATGGTTTGTCATATTAATGATAGTCTTCTTATCTGTGGTGGCACTGTATTTTATGTCCAAAGCATTGTCATCCGATAGTTTGAATGTGACTTTAGCTGTTACGTTTCCCGGAAAGTTCTCATCTCCGTCCGGAGATAGGCGTGTCAGTTCTAATGTTGTATTGTCTATAAGGTTGGCATCGTATACTTGATATTGCCATCCTTGCGGTCCGCCGTGCAAACAATGCCCGAAATTGTTTTGCGGTAATTGTATGGTGTCATTGTCCAGCACGAAGCGACCTTGAGCTATTCGGTTGGCATATCGCCCGATGGAAGCCCCAAAATCACTGGGTATGCGGATATAGTCATCGATGTTATCAAATCCTAACACGACATCCTGCATTTTTCCGTCTTTGTCGGGCACCATTATAGATACGATGCGTCCTCCGAAATTGGTAATGCAAACTTCCATTCCCGATTTATTCTTTAATGTATAAAGATTGGTTTGGGAATGGTTTACTTCTGTACTGAATTTTACCGGATCAAGTCCGGATAATGTAGATACTTTGTCTGGCTTCTGTTGGCATGCCATCAGCATCAATGTGGAGAGTCCCACTAATAAGATTTGCTTTTTCATGGATTAGTATTTTATGTAAATGAGATACTTATCTTATTTTGGGTGTAAAAGTAACACTTTTGTTTGGTGTAAATATTACACTTTAATATGTTGTGCAGCATATATTTTGTTTGTTGTAATATAAAATCTTATTATTTACAAGTCGTATGGCTTGACTGTGGGGTGAATTTTCGTGTGGATGAGGGAAGAAATCGTTTGTTGTATATGGCTTGAACAGAGGGATTCGGGTGTGAAAAGCAAAAAAACTTGCCCGGGAAATATGTTTTAAACATTTACCCGGGCAAGTAAAATTTTTATAGGACGAAATTTTATATTCTTCCTCTTTTTATTAAGATAGGGTTATGCTAATCTGCGCGAACCGTCTCCGATTACCACATCGTATACTTTCGGACTTCTGCCGAATTTAGCTTTGAATGCTTCTTTCGCTTTTGCGATGAAGTTATCGTAGAGTTCTTCTTTTACTAAGTTGATGGTACAACCGCCGAAACCGCCACCCATTACGCGTGATCCGGTTACACCACATTCTTTGGCCAAATCGTTGAGGAAGTCGAGCTCTTCGCAACTTACTTCATACAATTTACTCATACCGCGGTGAGTTTCGTACATCTTCTGACCTACAGTTTCATAATCGTCTTTTTCCAAAGCGTCGCAAACATCAAGTACGCGTTGGATTTCTTCGATCACATATTCGGCGCGCATATAGTCTTCATCGCTAATGTCTGCTTTCGCTTCTTTCAGCATATCCATTGTACAGTCGCGCAGGAATTCTACATGCGGGTGTTTCTTTTGGATAGCAGCTACAGCAGCTTCGCAACTCTGGCGGCGTTTGTTGTATGCAGAAGAAGCCAATTCGTGTTTTACCACCGAATCAACCAAAACCAGGCGGTAACCTTCCGGCTTGAATGGGAAATACTGATATTCCAAAGAACGGCAATCCAAGCGAATCAGACTACCGGCTTTTCCGAATACGGAAGCAAACTGATCCATAATACCGCAGTTCACACCACAATAATTGTGTTCGGTAGCCTGGCCTACTTTTGCCAATTCGAATTTATCTATTTTATTATCACCGAACAGTTCGTTCAGTGCGAAAGCATAAGTACTTTCCAATGCGGCGGATGAAGACATACCGGCTCCCAATGGCACATCGCCTGCAAAAGCTGTATTGAATCCTTTTACATCGACACCACGTTTGATCATCTCGCGGCATACACCGAAAATGTATCTGGCCCAGCTGGCACGGGGAGCGTCTTCTTCGTTCAATCCGAATTCTGTATAGTCTTTCAGGTCGATTGAGTAAGCGCGTACTTTATCTGTTCCGTTCGGTTTGATTTCTGCAATCATTCCTTTATCGATAGCCCCTGGAAATACGAATCCACCGTTATAGTCGGTATGTTCGCCGATAAGGTTGATGCGGCCCGGTGAGGCATAAACAAATCCTGTAGTTCCGTCAAAGTGTTTGATGAAACGACTTCTTACGTGTTCTATATCCATGATACTTTTAAATTATTAAGAGTTAATAAATTATTCGACAGGAATATTCTTGTTTACATTTTTGCAACCGATCAGTGCATAATATAGCATGTAAGCAAAAGCAATGAAAATAACCCAGTAGCTTGACAGGAAACCGAGAGAATCGGCTACTCCACCTTGCAATAATGGCAAAAGACCACCACCGCAAACCATTACCATGAAGATACCGGAAGCTGCTTCTGTGTATTTGCCAAGACCTTCTACTGCAAGGTTAAAGATACCGCCCCACATGATGGAAGTACACAAGCCGCAAAGGATCAATAACATGATATTGACAGGAACCTGAGCCATACCGAATGAAATATCAGACTGGAATACCGGCATGCTTACATGTATGGTAGTGGGCAGGAATATAGCACCTGCAACCAGAATCAGTCCTAAAGAGGAGGCAAATGTCAACATAGCTTTACTGGAGAATTTTGCACCTAAAGAAGCACCGGTCAAACGGCCGATCATCATAAGGAACCAATAGGTACCTACTACCGACCCGGCAATAGTGGTATCGATGGCCAAACCACCACCACCTGCCTGCGTAGTCATAAACAGATTGGCAAAGTGAGGAATACCGACTTCTACACCTACATATACGAAAATGGCTACTGCTCCAAGAATGAAGTGACGGAAAGACAACGGGCTGTGAGGATCTTTTGTCTTTGTTTTCGCAGTTTTTTCCAAACGTGGTTCCGGAATCTGCATAAAGAACAATACAAGGAAAGCAACAGCGAAGATGGCCATGGCGATGTACAAAGCAGGAAGTGCCTTTGCAATCGTTCTTTCTTCAACAACAGTTCCCATCAGGTAACCTACCAATACCGGAACGATTGTAGCTGAAATAGAGTTGAGTGTACCGCCGGCCTGAATCAACTGATTACCTTTTTTGCCGCCACCACCAAGTGTATTCAACATTGGGTTTACTACAGCGTTCAACATACACATGGAGAAACCGGAAATAAATGCTCCGGAAAGATAAACGGTGAAACCGTAATCCGGTCCTGCCTGCGAAGCAAGCGCTTGCACTCCAACGCCTGTGAAACCGACGAGGATAGCGATTAATGCTGTTTTCTTATATCCGATTTTTTGGAGTAACATACCGGATGGGATACCCATGAAGAAATAAGCGATAAAGTTGGCGGCAAATCCTAAAGTAGCCTGAAAATTGGTTGCACCGAATTGATTCTGTACAATGACTCCAAAAGGAGCAGGAAGTCCTGTTACGAACGAAATCATTGCGAAGAGGGCGAACATCATTGCGATAGGCAATAGATAGCTCTTTTTTTGTTGTGTCATGGTTTTAAAAAAGTTGTTAGTTTATAAAATTAGGTTAGTTGTAAACATGATGATGCTGGGAGAGAGTTGAAAGTTGAGAGTTGAAAGTTGAAAATTAGGCTGCGCTGTCTATGCCGTATGGTAACTTTCAACTTTCAACTCTCAACTTTTAACTCTTGACCGTTCCGAATTTGTAAATCGTAATCTGTTGATATTCATCTCCCGGGAGCAATACCGCCGATGGGAAATGGGCTTTATTGGGCGTATCGGGGAAGCATTGTGCTTCAAAACAGATCGCACTGCGTGCCGGGAACGTGGCTCCGTGTGCGCCTTCGAATCCATTCAGCCAGTTTCCGGTATAGAGCTGTACACCATTTTCTGTAGTATACACTTCCATAATACGTCCGCTTACCGGATCAGTACAGGTAGCTGCCAAATCAAGTGAACCGATTTCTGCTTTGTTCAAAACATAGCAATGGTCATATCCGGCTCCGAATACGAGTTGCTGGAATGAATCATTGATACGTTCCCCCACTGTATGAGGGGTACGGAAGTCCATAGGTGTTCCTTCTACTTTGGAGACTTCTCCTGTAGGGATGGAAACTTCGTCTATCGGGGTATAAAAATCCGCGTTGATAGTGACGATGTTGTTTTCTATGGTCGGAGTAGGATTGGCAATTCCTGCCAGATTGAAGAAACCGTGGTTGGTAAGGTTCACAACAGTAGCTTTGTCGGTAGTGGCACGATATTCTATTACCAGTGCATTTTCCTCTTCTTCGAGTCGGTATGTCATTTCTACTTCCAGATTACCTGGGAATCCTTCTTCTCCGTCAGCCGATACGTAATTGAAAATGATTGTGCTTTCATCGACTTGATCGGCATCCCAGACACGTGCATGAAATCCGGTAGGACCTCCGTGGAGAGAATTCGGGCCATTATTGATGGTTAACGAGTGTTCTTCGCCATAGAGAGTGAATTTCCCTTTGGCAATTCGGTTTCCGTATCGGCCGATAGTGGTGCTTAAGAAAGGTTCGGGACTGTTTATTACATGGTCTATGCTGTCGTGTCCCAGAATGACATTGGCATATTTTCCGTTTTTGTCGGGAACCATTATAGAGAGAATGGCGCAACCGTAATTTGTTACGGCAACTTCCATTCCTTTCTTGTTTTTCAGGATAAATAAGTCTGTTTTCTTATCATTTATATCCTTTTGAAAATCTTCTCGGTTTAGACCGGATAAATTTCCTTCTGTTGGGAATGTGTTATTCATGTCTGATATATTAAAATTTCTTGCAAATAAAGGGAAATTCTTCCGTACTCCCAAATTATTCACAGTAAATATGGATGGGCATTTAGGAAAGTTTAGCGTTTTGTTTCTTGTCTGTCGAAGCATATTTTGATAACGAATCCATAAATTTTTGCGGTTGATTTTAATTAAAAGCCTTGAATTTGTGTATTATTTGATATTTTTTGTAAGTTTGTCCTCGATTATTCATTGATTATTTTAATCTAAGTTTATAACAGAAAAACAAAATGTATCCGTTAAAATTCGAACCGATCCTGAAGCAGACACTTTGGGGAGGCGACAAAATTGTTCCGTTCAAGCACTTAAGTGATAACTTAACGGGAGTAGGGGAAAGCTGGGAGATCTCCGGCGTAGAAGACAATGAGTCTGTAGTGGCTAACGGCCCCGACAAAGGACTGACGTTGACCGATATGGTAAGGAAATATCGTGGCGAATTGGTCGGTGAAGAAAATTATGCCCGATTTGGCAATAAGTTTCCTTTGCTGATAAAATTCATCGATGCCAAGCAAGATCTTTCTATCCAGGTACATCCCAATGACGAGTTGGCGAAAAAACGTCATAACTCTATGGGAAAGACTGAAATGTGGTATGTGGTTGATGCAGATAAAGGTGCGAAACTTCGTTCCGGATTCTCAGAGCAGATCACACCGAAAGAGTATAAGGAACGCGTTTACAATAACACAATAACTGATGTTCTGCAAGAATATGAAATACATCCGGGAGATGTATTCTTCTTGCCTGCAGGACGTATTCACAGTATAGGTGCCGGCGCGTTCATTGCGGAGATTCAGCAAACGTCGGATATCACTTATCGTATTTATGATTTCAATCGTAAAGATGCCAATGGCAAGACGCGTGAATTGCATACCGATCTGGCACGTGAAGCCATCAACTACGAGGTACTCGACGATTACCGTACGAAATACGATGCTGTGAAAGATGAACCTGTAGAATTGGTTGCTTGTCCGTACTTTACTACTTCTATATATGATATGACCGAAGAGATCAGTTGTGACTATTCGGAGTTGGATTCGTTCGTAATCTTTATCTGTATCGAAGGGGTTTGTAAACTGAAAGACAATGAAAACAATGAGCTGACATTGCGTGCCGGTGAGACAGTTTTATTGCCTGCTTCAACAGAAGATGTCACAATTACTCCGGAAGAAGGAGGCAGTGTGAAGATTCTTGAGACATATGTATAAGAAATAAGACGGTCGGTATCGCTACATGATACGATCTCTCTGATGGGATTTCCCCTATTAGGCGTATTGCTTGATAGGGGATTTTTATTGTTCGCAATAATATAGGATGTGAGAAGATATTCTGCTTGTTTATCATTTTAAATGCAAAAACTTTTGTAACTTTGTAACTGTTAGTGTAACAAAGAGTGATAGGATATGAAAATTCAAGCAAGTATAACGATTCCCTATGCCGTGGCCAATTATGCCGAAATGCGTGACCGTGGTTTTTATTATGTGGATAAGACGGATTACATCCCACGTCTCGAGGCCTATAAAGCGCCCGTATTCCTGCGTCCCCGCCGTTTCGGGAAAAGCCTGCTGGTATCTACCTTAGCGCATTATTACGACCGTACATTGGCCCACCGGTTTGAGGATCTCTTTGGTGGAACATATATCGGAAGCCATCCTACACCGGAGCACAATCGCTATATGATCATTCGTTATGACTTCTCGGCAATGGTGATGGCTGATAATATGGAAGGGTTGGAACAGAACTTTAACGACTTGAATTGCAGCCCTGTGGAAATCATGGTATTACACAATCACGACCTCTTCGGCGATTTTAAATTCACAGCTCGTGGCAATGCTTCGAAAATGCTGGAGGAAGCCTTGGCTTATGCCCGTGGACACGGGTTCCCTCCGGTTTACATCCTGATAGACGAATACGATAACTTCACCAACCAGTTGCTGACCTCTTACAATGACCCGCTCTACGAGAAAGTAACCACTGCCGACAGCTTCCTGCGCACCTTTTTCAAGGTAATCAAAAAAGGTATCGGCGAGGGCAGTATCCGTACCTGTTTCTGCACCGGTGTGCTGCCTGTGACGATGGACGACCTGACCAGTGGATATAACATTGCCGAGATACTGACATTAGAATCCGATTTTATCAATATGTTGGGTTTTACCCATGCCGAAGCGGATACTTATCTGCGCTACGTGCTCGACAAGTACACCGGAAGCCAGGAACGCTACGACGAAATATGGCAGCTCATCGTCAACAACTACGACGGTTATCGTTTCAGCCCCAAGGGGGAAAAGCTGTTCAATGCAACGATACTGACGTATTTCCTGAAGAAATTTGCAGTCAATAAAGGTGAAGTTCCCGAAGAGATGATAGACGAGAACC